>NZ_JAOVQO010000060.1:0-1402 GCF_025673475.1 Albidovulum salinarum
AGATGGATCTTCTGTGGTTGCCGCCCGCGGTGCAAGACGTTTCTGATCCAGTAGGCAGGTGCTCGAAGTGCGGTCTTCTGTCAGGCCTGTATGTGCGGCCCTTCATTGCCGCTGGCCGGGATGGTGATCTGCGGAGCAGGTCCAAAATCTTGCGCGCGAGCTTTGAGGCTCCGGTCCATCTGCTGGTTTTCCCGATCCGGATCGCTTCGATCGTTTGCCCATTCTGGTCGTCGACTTCGTACCCCCCTTCACCGGCGCGTGGCTGTTCCTTGCGATGAGATGATCACGCAACCGATGCCAGCGCCGGATCCCTATAGTTCTCCCCTTTCGTCAGCATGGCCCAGATCGCGCGGGCCATCTTGTTCGCAAGCGCGATCGCGACCAGCATCCTCGGTTTGCGAGCCTGCAAGCGCGACAGCCACGATCCCTCGGGGATGGATTGCCGCCCCATCCAGTTCAGACGTGACATTGCGCCAATGATCAACAGACGCCGGATATCGCGTTGGCCTGCCTTTGAGATCCTGCCAAGCCGCACCTTGCCGCCCGAAGAGTGTTGCCGTGGCACGAGCCCCAGCCACGCGGCAAAGTCGCGCCCCCTTCGAAAGCTTTTGATGTCGGCAACAAACGCTGTGATCGCCAATGCGACCATCGGTCCGACACCCGGCATCGTCTGAAGCTGCTTTGCGACATCGGCAGATGCCATGAGTTCCTTAGCCTTCCGGGTCTTGGCGTCTATCTGAACTGTCTTGGCGGCGATTTCTGCGAGGAGGTCCCGGCATTCGTCCTGCACCAGCCCGGGCAGGTCGCAATGCGGTTCATCCAGGATCGCCGCAATACGCTTGACCTGATGGATACCCACGGGAATGACGTGGCCGTATTCATAGCAGATCGAGCGGATGGCATTCACCAAATCCGTGCGCTGGTGGACCAGGCGTTCGCGAGCCCGGAACAGCACGGCCATCGCCTGCTGCTCTTCGGACTTCGGCTCTACAAAACGCATTTCCGGTCTCTGCGCGGCGATCACGATCGCTTCGGCATCGGCGGCGTCATTCTTTTGGCGCTTCACGAAGGGGCGCACATACTGCGGTGCGATCATTTTCACCTCATGCCCCAGGCCGATCATCTCACGCGCCCAGTAATGGGCGCTGCCGGATGCTTCCATGACCACAATGGCCGGGAGATGATCCGCCATGAACTTGCGGAACTGTGCCCGCGACAGCTTCTTGCGAAAGCGCAACTCGCCAGCCATCGACGCTCCGTGGAGCTGGAACACATTCTTTGCCAGATCTACCCCGATCATCGTATCCTTCATTTGCCGTCCTCTCCGCTACGTGGCCTCGACACCACGACCTTGGCACATTGCGATGCCGTCAGGGGTGGGCGGCAACCATCCCATCTTGCG
>NZ_JAOVQO010000061.1:0-1386 GCF_025673475.1 Albidovulum salinarum
CTTATGGACACCGCAATCCGCGACACCGGATTTTTCACTGAACCGCTTTCCTCCCGCGATCCCGAGCTTTTCGGCTCGATCCGCGACGAGCTTGGCCGTCAGCGCGACGAGATCGAGCTGATCGCGTCCGAGAACATCGTCTCGCTCGCGGTGCTGGAAGCACAGGGCTCGGTGCTGACCAACAAATATGCCGAGGGCTATCCGGGCAAGCGCTACTACGGCGGCTGCCAGTATGTCGACGTCGCCGAGACGCTGGCGATCGAGCGCGCCAAGGCGCTCTTCAACTGCAACTACGCCAACGTCCAGCCGAACTCAGGGTCGCAGATGAACCAGGCGGTGTTCCTGGCGCTCCTGAAGCCCGGAGACACCTTCATGGGGCTCGACCTCAACTCGGGCGGCCACCTCACCCACGGCTCGCCGGTCAACATGTCGGGCAAGTGGTTCAACGTCGTCTCCTACGGCGTGCGCGCCCAGGACCAGCGGCTCGACATGGACGACGTCCGCGCCAAGGCGCTGGAGCACCGGCCGAAGCTGATCCTCGCCGGCGGCACCGCCTACAGCCGCGAATGGGACTGGGCGGCGTTCCGCGCCATCGCCGACGAGATCGGCGCCTGGCTCCATGTCGACATGGCCCATATCGCGGGGCTGGTCGCGGGCGGCGTGCACGCCTCGCCGCTGCCGCATGCCCATGTCGTGACCACCACGACGCATAAATCCTTGCGCGGTCCGCGCGGCGGCATGATCCTCTGCAACGACGAGGAGATCGCCAAGAAGATGAACTCGGCCGTCTTCCCGGGTCTCCAGGGCGGCCCGCTGATGCATGTGATCGCGGCGAAGGCGGTGGCCTTCGGCGAGGCGCTGCGGCCCGAGTTCAAGACCTATGCGGCGCAGGTCAAGAAGAACGCGGCGGCGATGGCGGACGAGCTGATGAAGGGCGGGATCGACGTCGTCTCGGGCGGCACCGACAACCACCTCTGCCTTGCGGACCTGCGTCCGAAGAAGGTGACCGGCAAGGCCGCCGAAGCGGCGCTTGGCCGCGCCCACATCACCTGCAACAAGAACGGCGTGCCGTTCGACCCCGAAAAGCCGTTCGTGACCTCCGGCATCCGCCTCGGCGCGCCGGCCGGCACCACCCGCGGCTTCGGCGAGGCGGAGTTCCGCCAGATCGCCCGGCTGATCATCGAGGTCGTCGACGGTCTCGCGGCCAACGGCGAGGACGGCAACGGCGCGGTCGAGGAGAAGGTCAAGGCCGAGGTCGCGACCCTCTGCGCCCGCTTCCCGCTCTACCCGAGCCTCTGAGCCCGGCGAGACCCGAACACGGCAAGGCCCCCGCGACAACGCGGGGGCTTTGTCTTTGGGGGCACAACGCGCAATGGTCCGGTTCGA
>NZ_JAOVQO010000062.1:0-1242 GCF_025673475.1 Albidovulum salinarum
GGGGTCCAGTGCCGGTTCCTCGTAGTCGCGCAGCGCCTGCTGCCAGAGCCCGGTCGCGCGGGTCAGCGCGTCCTTCGCGCCGGCCGCCTCCCAGCCGCCGTAGTTGGTCCAATCCGACAGCATCGGCCGGTAGAAGGCGCTCTCGTAACGCGCGAGCGTGTGTTCGGCGCCGAAGAAATGGCCGCCCGTCGGCACCGACCGGATCGCCTCGAAGCCGAGCTCGTCCTCGGAAAAGTCGATCGGGCGCAGGATCTCCATCATGTTCTGCAGGATCTCGACGTCGAGGATCAGCTTCTCGTAGCTCGCCGTCAGCCCGCCCTCGAGCCAGCCCGCGGCATGGTAGACCATGTTGGCCCCGCCCATCACCGCGCCCCAGGTCGCCATCCCGGTCTCGTAGGCGGCCTGCAGGTCGACCGCGTTCGAGGCATTGGCGTTCGAGGTCCGGTAGGGCAGGCGGTAGCGCCGGGCGAGCTGGCCGGAGATGACGTTCGCCTTGGTGTTTTCCGGCGTGCCGAAGGCCGGCGCGCCCGAGCGCATGTCGACGTTCGAGGTGAAGGCGCCGTACATCACCGGCGCGCCGGGCTTGACGAGCTGGGTCAGCACCACGCCGAACAAGGCCTCGGCGTTCTGCTGGGCGAGGGCGGCGGGCAGCGTCACCGGGGTCATCGCCCCCATCAGCGTGAAGGGCGTGATCGTCACCGGCTGGCCATGCTCGGCCATCGCGATCAGCCCCTCGGCCATCGCGTCGTCGAAGAGCCGGGGCGAGTTCACGGAGATGATGGTGATGACGCCGGGATCGGCCGCCATTGCCTCGGGCGTGATGCCGCGGGCGATCGCCATCATGTTGATGCCGTCCATCGCCCGGCCGCGGCCGATCGCGGTGCAGTGGAACGCAAGGTCCGAGAGCGTGAGATTGGCGCGGTAGGTGTCGAGATGGCGGTTGTTGGCGGGCAGTTCCTGCGGCGCGGTGACCTGGTTGCCGATGATGTGGATCGCGTTGAAGTGATGCGCGAGGCGGATGAAGTTCTCGTAGTCCGTCATGTTCCCCGGGCGGCGGCCGTTCACGCAGTCATGGACGTTCGGCGGCCCGGCGACGAGGCCGAAGGCGACGTGCCGGCCGCCCATCGTCAGCCGCTTCGCGGCGTTGCGCGAGGTCAGCGTGAAGGACGAGGGCACGGTCTTCAGGGCCTCCGCGACAAGGCTCTCGTCGATGCGGATCGTCTGCGCCGCACGGTCCACGAT
>NZ_JAOVQO010000063.1:0-1225 GCF_025673475.1 Albidovulum salinarum
CGATCATCGCGGCGATGGCGTCGGGCGCGTATCCGATCCGGCCCAGAACCTCGCGGGTATGGACGCCGTATTTCGGCATCGGGCCGGGGATGGTGATGCGTCCGCGCCCGGGCCGCACCGCGTTCGGCGCGACGAGATCGGCCCAGCGGCCCAGCGGATGGCGGTCGTGGCGGATCACCCGGAACGTCGCCTGCGTCAGGTCGATCGCCCCCTCGCTCTCGCGCTGCAGCGCCGCGTCGCGGGTGGCGTGGAGCGAGCCGAGCCGCACCACCGCCGAGGAGGTGCCGGCGAACGCTTCCGCCCAATGCGCGAAGGGCCGGGTGGCGAAGCGTTCGGCCAAGGCGGCGGACAGCTCGGCCTCACAACGGTCCGCGAGATCGGCGAGATCGGCGACCGCGCGCAGCGCCTCGCGCTTCTCCTCCGGCGCGGCGAAGAACATCCAGCCGTCGGCCGCCTCGTAGCAGTGGTAGAACGGCCCCCAGCCCCGCGCCTCGCGGCCCGAGGGCTCGTCGAAGGGCGCCCGGCCCTCGTAGTCGTACATGAACTGCGCCTGGATCAGGTTGCCGGCCGCGGCGAGCGCGGCGCGGGCGATGCCGCCCTTGCCGGTGCGGGTCCGCCGCTCCAGCGCCGCGCCGAGCGAGACGCAGGCGCAATAGCCCGTCAGCACGTCGATCGTGCCGAAATGGGCATGCTCCTCGGGTGTTTCCATGCCGCCGCCGAAGCGGACCATGACGCCGGTCGCCGCCTGGGCGAGGTCGTCATAGCCGAGATGATCGGATTTCGGCCCCCGCATCGGCCCGCCGAAGGCGTCGAGCTGAACAAGGATCGCCTGCGGATTGAGCGCCGCGAGCCGCTCGGGCGACAGGCCGAGCTTGTCGCGCTGCTCGTCGGTGCCGTTCATCGTGATGACGTCGGCCTCGGCGATGAGCCTTGCCAGCGCCTCCTGGCCCTCCGGGGACTTGAGGTTCAGGAGCACGCTTTTCTTGCCGCGCTGCGCATGGAGGCCGAAGACCACCGCGTTCCAGGGATCGACCGAGGGCTCGACCGGCTGCACCAGCGTCACCTCGGCGCCGTAGCGCGCCAGCGTCGAGCCGATCGTCGGCCCGGCGATCACGTTGGTGAGGTCGAGCACCTTCACCCCGTCGAGCCAGCCGCCCGCGCCGGATGCCCCGGGCGCCGGGCGGACGGGTTCGGAGAGGATCGCGTCGAGCCGCGCGCGCGCATC
>NZ_JAOVQO010000064.1:0-1205 GCF_025673475.1 Albidovulum salinarum
GAGACAGAGAAGATGGCGTTCAAGACGGATATTGAGATTGCGCGCGAGGCGCAGAAGCGTCCGATCATGGAGATTGGAGAGAAGCTGGGGATCCCGGCGGAGCATCTTCTGCCGTATGGTCATGACAAGGCGAAGGTGAGCCAGGAGTTCATCCGGTCGCTGGAGGGCGGGAAGGACGGCAAGCTGATCCTGGTGACGGCGATCAACCCGACGCCTGCGGGCGAGGGCAAGACGACGACGACGGTTGGTCTTGGCGACGGTCTGAACCGGATCGGCAAGAAGGCGGTGATCTGCATCCGCGAGGCCTCTCTCGGGCCGAACTTCGGGATGAAGGGCGGGGCTGCCGGTGGCGGCTATGCCCAGGTGGTGCCGATGGAGGAGATGAACCTCCACTTCACCGGCGACTTCCACGCGATCACGTCGGCCCACAACCTTCTGTCGGCGATGATCGACAACCACATCTACTGGGGCAACGCGCTGGAGATCGACACCCGCCGGGTCAGCTGGCGCCGGGTGATGGACATGAACGACCGGGCGCTCAGGCAGATCAACGTGTCGCTCGGCGGGGTGGCGAACGGCTTCCCGCGCGAGGCGGGCTTCGACATCACGGTGGCCTCGGAAGTGATGGCGATCCTGTGTCTCGCGAAGGATCTTGGTGACCTGCAGAAGCGCCTTGGCGACATCGTGGTGGCCTACCGGCGCGACAAGTCGCCGGTCTATGCCCGCGACATCAAGGCCGACGGGGCGATGACGGTGCTCCTGAAGGACGCGATGCAGCCAAACCTGGTGCAGACCTTGGAGAACAACCCGGCCTTCGTGCATGGCGGCCCGTTCGCCAACATCGCGCATGGCTGCAACTCGGTGATTGCGACGAAGACCGCGCTGAAGCTCGGCGACTACGTTGTGACCGAGGCGGGCTTCGGCGCCGATCTGGGGGCCGAGAAGTTCTTCGACATCAAGTGCCGCAAGGCGGGTCTGAAGCCGGCGGCGGCGGTGATCGTGGCGACGGTCCGGGCGATGAAGATGAACGGCGGGGTGGCGAAGGCCGATCTCGGCGGCGAGAACGTGGACGCGGTGAAGAAGGGCTGCCCGAACCTCGGCCGCCACATCGCCAACGTGAAGTCGTTCGGCGTGCCGGTGGTTGTGGCGATCAACCACTTCTACTCGGACACCGATGCCGAGGTGGCGGCGGTGAAGGCCTATGT
>NZ_JAOVQO010000065.1:0-1020 GCF_025673475.1 Albidovulum salinarum
CTTCACCGTCCCGGTCACGTCCGTCGTGCGGAAGTAGAACTGCGGACGGTAGTTGGCGAAGAACGGCGTGTGGCGGCCGCCTTCTTCCTTCGTCAGGATGTAGGCCTCGGCCTCGAAGTGGGTGTGCGGCTTCACCGAACCCGGCTTGCAGAGAACCTGGCCACGCTCGACGCCGTCACGGTCGATGCCGCGCAGCAGCGCGCCGATGTTGTCGCCCGCCTCACCACGGTCAAGCAGCTTGCGGAACATCTCGACGCCGGTGCAGACCGACTTCTTGGTGTCGCGGATGCCGACGATCTCGACTTCGTCGCCGACGTTGATCACGCCGCGCTCGACCCGGCCGGTGACCACGGTGCCGCGGCCCGAGATCGAGAACACGTCCTCGATCGGCATCAGGAACGGCTGGTCAACCGCGCGCTCGGGCGTCGGGATGTAGCTGTCGACGGCGTCGATCAGCGCGCGGATCGAGTTCTCGCCGATCTCGGCGTCGCGGCCCTCGAGCGCGGCCAGAGCCGAACCCTTGATGATCGGAATGTCGTCGCCCGGGTAGTCGTAGGACGACAGAAGCTCGCGCACTTCCATCTCGACCAGCTCCAGGAGCTCCTCGTCATCCACCTGGTCGACCTTGTTGAGGTAGACGACCATGTAGGGGATGCCGACCTGGCGGCCGAGCAGGATGTGCTCGCGGGTCTGCGGCATCGGGCCGTCGGCCGCGTTCACCACGAGGATCGCGCCGTCCATCTGCGCCGCACCCGTGATCATGTTCTTGACGTAGTCGGCGTGGCCCGGGCAGTCGACGTGCGCGTAGTGACGCGTCGGGCTCTCGTATTCCACGTGCGCGGTCGAGATCGTGATCCCGCGCGCCTTCTCTTCCGGCGCCGCGTCGATCTGGTCATAGGCCTTGAAGTCGCCGAAATACTTCGTGATCGCCGCCGTCAGCGTCGTCTTGCCGTGGTCAACGTGACCGATGGTCCCGATGTTCACGTGCGGTTTCGTCCGTTCGAATTTTGCCTTTGCCAT
>NZ_JAOVQO010000066.1:0-989 GCF_025673475.1 Albidovulum salinarum
CTTCCGTCGCCTGATCTGTCCGATAGTGACAATAAATTTTCCGATAGTGCCAAATGAAGCCCCTCAACGTCACGATCCTTCTGTTCGACGGCTTTTCGAACATGGTTCTTGCCTGCCTCCTGGAGCCCCTGCGCGCCGTGCGCGACCAGGTCCGCGGCGGCATCACCTGGTCGGTGATCACGCCGGGCGACCGGCCCGCGATCAGCTCGAGCGGGCATAGCTCGGCAATGCTGACCTCGCCGCGCAGCCCTTCCAAGACGATGCGGATCTTCTCCTCGGCCGAATGGTGCTTCCGCGTGCGCCGGCGGATGTCCTACACGATCGACTCTGCCGTCGGCTTCGCTGTTCCGGGTGTCTGCCTCATCTCCACTCCTTGGCGGTTACGATGAGCCTGAAACCCTCCGTTACAGAATCAACTCAGATGTCCCAGGGGTGCTGATGGGAGACAGTTCGGCAAGCAACGATGGTTGCGGGGGCAGGATTTGGACACTTTTCGCAGGCTGAGCCAGTTCCAAACTCAGCGAGAATCGCAGGAATAGTGCGGAGTGCCTTCAATTCTCGGCCGGGCGAATTCGTTGCCTGTTCCAAAACAGCGTCACGGCCTCCAGATCCAGAGACGCCATCAATGCTACCAGGCATGTCATCACCGAATGCCCAACCATTGATGTCGGGCGTCACTGCCGTCGGTCCGCGAACCGCAAGGCCGCCTCATTCGAGCGCTTCAAGCCAGATCTCTCCTTGTCGGAGTTGACCGAATATGCCGTAGGCTCACCCGATGGCCTTGAGGACCGCCTCGCCCAGCGTTGCCGGGCTGTCGGCCACGACGATGCCGGCCGAGCGCATCGCCTCGATCTTCTCTTCCGCGCCGCCCTTGCCGCCCGCGACAATGGCGCCGGCATGGCCCATGCGCCGGCCCGGAGGCGCGGTGCGCCCCGCGATGAAGCCCGCGACCGGCTTCTTGCGGCCGCGCCTGGCCTCGTCCTTGAGGA
>NZ_JAOVQO010000067.1:0-939 GCF_025673475.1 Albidovulum salinarum
AGCACCAGCGGCTGGTTGGCGACCACGCCCACGGTCTGGCCCTCGAGCCGGATGAAGCCGGTGATGATGTTGCCCGCGTAATCCTTCTGGATCTCGTAGAAATCGCCCTCGTCCGCGACCTTCAGGATCAGCTCCTTCATGTCGTAGGGCTGGTTCGGGTTGTCGGGGATCAGCGTGTCGAGGCTGTCCTCGACCCGCGCCACGTCGTCGAAGAAGGGCCGGGTCGGCGCCTTGTCGCGGTTGTTGAGCGGCAGGAAGTCGACGAGCCGGCGCACCTCGGCCAGGGCCTCGACGTCGTTCTCGAAGGCGCCGTCGGCGACCGAGGATTTCTTCGTATGGGTGGAGGCGCCGCCCAGTTCCTCGGCGGTGACGATCTCGTTCGTCACGGTCTTCACCACGTCGGGGCCGGTCACGAACATGTAGGAGGTGTCCTTCACCATGAAGATGAAGTCGGTCATCGCCGGCGAATAGACCGCGCCGCCGGCGCAGGGCCCCATGATGACCGAGATCTGCGGCACCACCCCGGAAGCCATGATGTTGCGCTGGAACACCTCCGCATAGCCCGCGAGCGAGGCCACGCCCTCCTGGATCCGCGCGCCGCCGGAATCGTTCAGCCCGATCACCGGGGCGCCGTTCTGCATCGCCATGTCCATGATCTTGCAGATCTTCTGGGCATGGGTCTCCGAAAGAGAGCCGCCGAAGACGGTGAAGTCCTGGGAAAAGACATAGACCATGCGGCCGTTGATCGTGCCCCAGCCGGTCACGACGCCGTCGCCCGAGGGCCGGTCGGCCTCCATGCCGAACTCGGTGCAGCGATGCGCCACGAACATGTCAAATTCCTCGAACGAGCCCTCGTCGAGCAGGAGCTCGATGCGCTCGCGCGCCGTGAGCTTGCCGCGCGCGTGCTGCGCGTCGATCCGGCGCTGGCCGCCGCCGAGA
>NZ_JAOVQO010000068.1:0-907 GCF_025673475.1 Albidovulum salinarum
GATTCCGATGCCGCTTTCCATGAACCGCGACGTTTTCATCACCTGTGCCGTGACCGGATCGGGCGGCACCCAGGACCGCAGCCCGCATGTGCCGCGCTCGCCCGCCGAGATCGCGAAATCGGCGATCGACGCGGCGAAGGCCGGGGCGGCGATCGTCCATTGCCATGTCCGCGACCCCGAGACCGGCAAGCCCTCGCGCGATCTGAAGCTCTACCGCGAGGTGACCGAGCGGATCCGCGATGCCGAGGTCGACGTCGTGCTCAACCTCACCGCCGGCATGGGCGGCGACATTGTCTTCGGCGGCGTCGAGAGCCCGTTCCCGGTCAATGCCGGAGCGACCGACATGGTCGGCGCCACCGAGCGCGTCGCCCATGTCGCCGACTGCCTGCCCGAGATCTGCACGCTCGACTGCGGCACGATGAACTTCGCCGAGGCCGATTACGTGATGACCAACACGCCGGGCATGCTCCGCGCGATGGGCCGGATGATGACCGACTTGGGCGTCAAGCCCGAGATCGAGGCCTTCGACACCGGCCATCTCTGGTTCGCCAAGGAGCTGGTGAAGGAGGGCGTGCTCGACGGTCCCGCGCTGGTGCAGCTCTGCATGGGCGTGCCCTGGGGCGCGCCGGACGACCTCAACACCTTCATGGCGATGGTCAACAACGTGCCCTCGGACTGGACCTTCTCGGCCTTCGCGCTCGGGCGCAACCAGATGGCCTATGCCGCGGCCGCGGTGCTCGCGGGCGGCAATGTCCGGGTCGGGCTCGAGGACAACCTCTGGCTCGACAAGGGGGTGCTGGCGACCAACGCCCAGCTCGTCGAGCGCGCCGCGACCGTGGTGACGAACATGGGCGCGCGGGTGATCGGGCCCGAGGAGGTGCGGGCCAAGCTCGGGCTGACCAAGCGG
>NZ_JAOVQO010000069.1:0-872 GCF_025673475.1 Albidovulum salinarum
AGATCGGCTGCATGGTGAACGGCGCCGGCCTCGCGATGGCGACGATGGACATCATCAAGCTCTACGGCGCCGAGCCCGCGAACTTCCTCGACGTCGGCGGCGGGGCGACGAAGGAGAAGGTGACCGAGGCCTTCAAGATCATCACCTCGGACCCCAACGTGAAGGGCATCCTCGTCAACATCTTCGGCGGCATCATGCGCTGCGACATCATCGCCGAGGGCGTGATCGCGGCGGTGAAGGAGGTGGGCCTGAAGGTGCCGCTGGTCGTCCGGCTCGAGGGCACCAACGTCGAGAAGGGCAAGGAGATCATCCAGACCTCCGGCCTGAACGTGATCGCGGCGGACAACCTCTCGGATGCCGCGCAGAAGATCGTCAAGGCGGTGAAGGGGTAAGTATGGCAATGGGCCTGACATTGCTCGCCGCATTGGCGGGACTGGTGGGAGTCGTGATGAACCCGACTCCCAAACGTCAGGGCCTTATCATAACTGCTCAGCTTGCGTTCAGCATTGCCGTTCTCGTAATTGCCTCCTTCATACCGCCGGATCTCGCGGCAGGGGAAGACGGAAACACGACGGGCTTCGCGATTGCCTTCGGCTTCATCACCATGATTGCGGGGTTGGTCGTGACGGGCATTGCGGCATGGATAACGCAGATCGCGAATTAGACATGGAACAACATCGCGACAATCTCGCGAATTGATGTAGGGAGCCACACCATGGCCGTACTTGTCGATAAAAACACCAAAGTCATCTGCCAGGGCCTGACCGGCTCGCAGGGCACCTTCCACTCCGAACAGGCGATCGCCTATGGCACGAAGATGGTCGGCGGCGTCACCCCGGGCAAGGGCGGCCAGAGCCATATCGGCCTGCCGG
>NZ_JAOVQO010000006.1:0-221249 GCF_025673475.1 Albidovulum salinarum
CGGTGCCCGGCATCGGGCCCCTGATCGCCACCGCCATCGCGGTGTTGGCCCCGCCAGCAGAGACATTCCGCCGCGGTCGTGACTTCGCCGCCTGGCTCGGCCTCGTGCCGCGACAACACTCGACGGGGCGTTGTCAGAAGAACTTGGGTTGAGGCGGGGCAGGCGGGCGGCTAGCCTCCGACCATGGCCCAGCGATCCCCTTTCCGCCACTTCAAGACGTCGCCGGAGATCATCCGGCTGGCCGTGATGATGTACATTCGTTTCCCTCTGTCACTTCGCAATGTCGAGGAACTGCTGCACGAGCGGGGCATCGACATCTGCCACGAGACGGTCCGGTATTGGTGGCATCGGTTCGGCCCGATGTTCGCGGCAGAGATCCGCAAACGGCGCGTCGAGGGCATGCGCTCGAGCCGATGGCGCTGGCATCTCGACGAGGTGTTCGTGAGGATCAACGGTGAACTTCACTACCTGTGGCGAGCGGTCGATCATGAAGGTGAGGTGCTCGAGAGCTTCGTGACCAAGAAGCGTGACAAGAACGCCGCCCTGAAATTCTTGCGGAAATCACTGAAGCGGCACGGTAGAGCCGACGAACTCGTGACTGACCGTCTGCGCTCTTATGGCGCCGCGCTCGGTGTACTCGGCATTGTCGATCGCCAGCAAACCCGCCGGTGGATGAACAACCGAGCGGAGAACTCGCACCAGCCATTTCGAAGGCGGGAGCGGGCGATGCTCCGCTTCCGGCAGATGCGAACGCTCCAGAAATTCGCCTCCGTCCACGCCTCGGTCTACAACCTCTTCAACACGGAACGCAGCCTCCACGCACGAGCCAGTTTCAAACGAAATCGTGCCGCCGCTCTTGCCGAGTGGCGTGGTCTCTGCGCGGGATAAGGGAAAGTTATCCTGTCCTTGTGGAGACTGGTTCGCATTCGTCTGCCAGCACCGCCATATCATCCAAATATCACTATTAAACTCAATAGCTTGGCTATGGGTGGATATGCGCAATCCCCCATTCTGACCGCCATTCCGATTCCGCATGGCCTTGGACGCGGCGATAGAATGTTGCGGTTTATGGCCGCGAAGTGTCCGCACCGGTCCAACGCCAACAGGCCACAAAAATTGCCCCCCTAATTGATCGGGAGCAATCACCCCACCGTTGATTGTTGGGGACATGTCTGCAAACCGTGTCCGTCCTCTTTGCGTATAGTTCCGACATTCTCCGAAGGGGCCGAAACCATATGCTCGGGCGTCGCCATCTCTCGGTCGCACTCGCGATTTGGGGTTGCTGACGGGTGTAGTGACGCGAGCACAGGAATTTGCCGAAAGCGAGGAAGACAGGCTTAGGCGATCGACAAAGAACGCGGCTTAAGCGACCAGTGTCTCGGGCACGAACCCAGCGGTCTTGGCTGCCAAGATGAAGGCCCGTCGGGCAGACCCAACTGTTGCGAGACGGTGCATGGCGGCATCTAGCTGGTCGAGCGCGCGATGCCGGGCATCATCAGAAATCGGCCACTTGTTTTGAAGCCAATACGATGCTTGCTCGATTGTGCTGAACTTTTGGGCGTCACCTTCGGCGGTGACAACGAAAGTAAGGGGCTTACCCCAGTTTATTTCTATCAAGATTTTCTTCTTCCATAAGGAAAACGCCCCCCGGCGGAGATACCGATTCAAATAGAAGATGCGAGAACGGCTCAAAGCCATTCCCGCATCCGAGGTTAATTCGGCAGAGTCTTAAGCGAGCGCGAGATTTGTCGCCGACTGCCGGCCGTCGCGCCCGGCCTCGATATCAAACGTGACTGCCTGGCCGTCATCCAGCCTCTGGATACCCGCGCGTTCGAGCGCAGAGCTATGGACAAACACGTCCCTGTCGCCAGATTCAGGCGCGATGAAACCGAAACCTTTGCCTTGATTGAACCATTTCACGGTGCCGTTGGCCATCGTGATATTCCTTGTATAGTGCCGCTCACACAGCGCAGCGGCCCGGCAAAGCTGAAGATCGAAAGCTGAGCCAAGTAGGAACAGGTCCGAAAACAAGAGATGCGTAATCTATATAGGTCGGAAGCCGGTAATTTGCGAGTAAATTGTCTCTGAGATCGTCAGTTATCGCGTTAGCCCTTGATCGCGTTGAGAACTATTTGTGGATTTAATTTAACGCCAACGCTCAACTCACATCGGGCTTGGCTGGTGGCGCGGAACGTGTGTCGGATTTTTCTGGTTTGGTGGCAGTCGACAGCTTTCTCCAGCTGGCCTTTCGGACGTGGTAAGGAGTGCCTTTCTGGCTGAGGAATTCGGCGAGGTTTAGCGGCGGTTTGGGGACCGAGTAACCCATGTTCTGTTTCCTCCTTGGATCTACATCTTGCCCAGCAAAACGGCGAGGCTGACCTCGCCGTTTTACCTCCCGGCTACTCTTTGATGACCGGTGCCGACGACCGGCAACGATGTATCGCCGTTTTCGGCCAATTCACACGGGAACCCGCGCCGATCTGCCGGCAACGGTATCAACTGACACGAGGGTTTACTCTTGAATGGGCTTTGCCGGAGAAACGCTGGGCGCGTCCAACGTTCCATTTCCTAGACGGACGAAGAACTCGGGCCACGCGTATCCGCCGCGCGGAATCTTGCCAGCAACTCGATCCCTCGGTGCAGGACGCCGCGTACGGGTCTCGCGGGCCAAGTCGGTTGTCGGGAATCGATGTGAAACGTCTATGTCAGTCGCCCCTGCGGCAACAGTCGCATTCTTGGCCCTCATGTGCGGAAGTTCCTAATCCGGCGAAGAGATACCCCGCCGTTGCAATCAAGATGGGAGTGGAACGTCCAGAATGCCAGTCCCGCGGAGAAACTTTCCTTCAGGCACCTGATACAATGCGTAACTTTCCGTCCCATGAGGCTGTGTTGCGCAACAACGCCCATCGGGTGCGACGGAACGTCACCTTCGATGGACCGCGCTTCAGCAATTGCATTCCTCGCAAATGTCAACAGTTGCCGGTCTCGGCGTCGATGATGGGTGTCCCTCGTCAGCGCAGCCGCAGCATCGACTGCGCTGGCGGTCGATCGATTGAGCTCTACCAAAGCGCGGTGATCATGCCTGTAATCTCGATATGCACCGGCATGCCCGCACGCGCAAAGCTCTCGTCGACGGCCTCGAGGTAGCTCAGCGCCGACGTCGCCCGCGGCGGCGACATGTTTGCGCGCAGGAAGCTCGCATCAACCTGCGCGTTGTAGTGTTTCGCCGCCACGACGTCCTGACCCGGCCTGGACATCCACCCAGCGACCGGCATGCCAGCACGTTCAAAGCTTGCGGCGATCAGGTCAGCATAGTATTGCGCCCCCCCGGCCGGCGCCGGATCATCCGCCACCATTCCGGCCCGAGCGAAGCTTGCGATGACAAGATCGCGATAGACGGCGCTGTCGCTTGCAGCGCGGTCCGGCACAATTCCGGCACGCGCGAAGCTCGCGGAAACGTTCTCGAAATATCGCGACGCGCCATCAACCGCTGAAGAACCGCCTTCGGCGAGGGCGGTCGAGGCTAGTCCGATTACACAGGCGGAAAAAAGGATGGTCTTCATTGCTTTCTCCATCGAATGCCTTGGAACCATGTGCCGGTTCCTGATCGTGTAAGGCTGCACCCGCCCCCTTTCTGCTTGATTTCAAAATCGGACCAATTCTGTTGCAATTGTTTCAGGAATCGACGCTTCGCAGCCAAGATTATGCCGGCGGGTCGCACAAGCCGCGTCGGATGGGACCGGAGGGTGCTGAGAATGCAGCGCCGTTTTCTGGTTGGGGATCCAGGCGTATCGGTTTGATTGGGCGTGGCTGAGATGCCCGAAGGCATCGCGATCGTATCGCCGCGGGAAAACGGAATCGGATTACTGCCACGCAAGAAAATGATATGAGTATCGTCAAGGTTTGTTGGAGCCAGTGTCCCGCGGCTGGCATCTCGCAGATCGTTGTGGATAGGAAGTCAACGATGTTGTCGCGGCGGTACGCAGACGCCGAAAACAGCAAGCCCCGACCCGCGGCGAGTGCGTATCCCAGCCTGATCCTGTCAGGACTTCTGGAAATCCTAATTGCTTCGCTGGCTAGCCTGCTGCTGACAGGAGTGGCGGGGGCGCAAGAGCGTCTGCGTGTCATAACCGGGGGTATATCCGCCTTTCCTTGAGTACTCCCCTGCAGGAGAACCACAGGGATTTGACATCGACATCGCCGACGCGCTCTGCGCGGTGCTGCCAACCGCCCGCGCAAACCGTCTGCGTTCAGCCCTGGCAAGTTTTCCCGGTTTTTTTGGCAGAGATGACCGCCCGTTTGGCAGATTTATGCCCGCATCCACAAATCGCGATCGCCTTTGACAGGCGCCCACCGTTTGTTTGGCCGCACGGAGAACAAATTGTGCGGGCCTCTAACTTGCGGACTTACAGCGCGGAAATCACGGGCCGCCCTTCGGTGTGAGCTCGGCGCTCAGGTGGATAGAATGAGGTCTGCAAACGCTAGCGGGGCTCGCCCGTCATCGAGGGGGAGTTCCGCGTCCGCAAGCAGAGGTTTGTTCCACGCTCCTCTTGTCGTCCGCCGGCTTCAAGGCCCGGGGAGGCGCAAGCCGGACCGCTGGACCTACGGATTCGCTAGATATTGATGCTGCGCTTCAAAGCGCGCCACATATTGATCAGTCAAGCGGCTTCGCCGGATCTCGACTGCGATTTCGCAGTAACTTGAGTGCGATTCACAAATTGTAAATCTGGGCAAAGTTGACTCGGAAGAGCTCGAAAAGACAAGTAATAACAATGCCTTATTTTTGGCTGGCTTGGAGCGGGAGCAAAGATCCCGCGAAAATCGGGGCAAGATCCCGCGAATCCCAAGAAAAGACAACAAAAAAGCCCGCATCAGCGGGCTGGTTTTCGGGTGATTTCGCGCCGGATCAAGTCGACATTTTCATCCTGATGATGGAGTTCAGGTCGACGTAGATTGACCCAATCCCTGACTTCCCGGGATGCCGGCGGCACGTAATCCGCCCGGCCAATGCATCTGCGAAAACCCCTCCGAAGGGTCCGGCGCCGCGCTGGCAGGCATCGGCGATCGGCT
The DNA here is from genome assembly GCF_025673475.1 of Albidovulum salinarum. Taxonomy (NCBI): domain Bacteria; kingdom Pseudomonadati; phylum Pseudomonadota; class Alphaproteobacteria; order Rhodobacterales; family Paracoccaceae; genus Albidovulum; species Albidovulum salinarum. Next base: position 5,071 of record NZ_JAOVQO010000006.1, read on the forward strand.
GAAGGTTGGCACCGGATACCTCGTCGAGTTCAGGGATGGCGTTCAACCTCCGCAGAAGGTCATCGAGGTGATTCCTGGCGAAGACGACGTGCCGGACAGACCCGCGGCCAGCCCGAGGTACGAGCGGCTTCACGATGCCGGCGCGATAGAGGATTTCGACCTGCCGCTTGCTGGCCCCGAGATATTCGGGAACGTCGTGAAGCGGCACGGCAGTGTTGAAGGCTTTGACCAAGGGCACGGTCGTGGCGGCCTCGAACACCATGTTGCCGCTTTCAAGTTCGGTCGCATTCTCGGGCACCTGCCCAAGCTTCTTGAGCAGCCTCGACAGACGAGGGCGATCAATTCCGACTTCGGCGGACAGGCTGTAAATCGTGTAAAACCGCCTCTCGGTGATTTCGACACCCAACACAGTGGTGCCCGGCTCCACTGCGGAATGCTTCACGATATGATCGCGCAGGATGTCACGGATCGGTCCGGGATCGATGGCGTTACTCCGGCGATCCAGCCAATCGAACAACTTGCCATAGTAGGCCAGAGGACCGGCCTGAACGGCCGTTGCAGGGGAGGTCTGGCGGATGGTGTCCAACGCTTCTTCGATCGCCTGCCGCCCCTCCCGATAGATCGTGAAGCCGATGTCGGTCGCTTCTTCAGTCTGAGCAGGGGTAAGCTTCGTCACCGCAACCCAATGGCCATGCTCAAGGATCGCCCCAAGCATTTCCGAGGCCGCAAGAACCTGCTCGGTGGTCTGCCCATCCAGCCAGGGATCGTGGGCCCACGGCTCGCTATGGACGCGTTCCCGAATCCAGTCGAGATACTCCAGCGTCTCGCAATCGGCGGCCTTGGCCTGCGCCAGCGGTGAGTTGCCAAGCGCGATCCGCAGATTGGTCGCATCCTTCATCGGAGTTTCGGCAAGCAACAGGCCATGCTTGTGGCACCGGTTGACGTGCCGGAAGCCCCACAAAAGACGGTGACGGCGTTCTTCCTTGGTACCGTCAGCTGCAAGGCAGGCAGGGCAATAGCGGGCCGCACGCGGGGAAAGGAAAGACTTGGAGATATCCTCCCCACGGAACGATGCGCCACGCTGGAACACCCGAATGGCGTGGCGCTGCAAGTCCTCGACGGCATGCCCCGTCGCTTCCGCCAGGATTGCGACCGCGTCCGCCCGCCCCGAGACGAAGTGTTCCTTGTGAATGCCAAGATCCGCAAGAAGGCGTTCCATGCCGCGACCGGTATGCATAAGAGACAGCCGGTCCGTGTAGGACAAGAGCGTCTCTTCAGGATCAAGAAGAAGGTGGGGGCGCAGCACCATCACGCCCCCCACCCAATGGCTTCGAGCTCTTTCTTGACCGCCACCCACGCGCCGGGATGGAACGGGGTCATGCCGAAATTGGGATTGGATTTCTGGAACACCCGCTCGGAAAATTCGAGAGAAAGCACCTCACGCTTCCGGGTCACCGCGTCCCGCAAGATCTCCTTTCCCAAGGCCACGCTGCGACCCACCTGACCATGTTCAGCGAACAGGATGCGTTCCGCGACGGCGTCCTCTTCGCAAACCTGCACGCCGAGCACCTCCGCCGATTTCAGGAAGTTTTGGCCGAACCGGCGGGCCGCGGTGCTGCCCGGGCTGATCCTAGAAAGATGAAACTCCCGGAACCGGCGATAGGTCTCGCCAGAAGGTTCGGACAGGATCGCATCCCGCAAGCTGGGAACACCGGCGATGACAAGGGCCACGCCACGCTCGGACTGCATGATGTGCTTCAGCGACTGGATCGCCGCCAGGACATCGCGGCCAGGGCCGGACCGAAGGATATGGTGGCATTCGTCGATCACGACCGTATTGATCCCGACCATGCCGAAGCGATGCCGCGCAATTTCCCACGCATCCGCGGCTCGCAGTTTCGTGTCGACCTTCGCGTAGCCCGTCTGCTGGAGAATGATCTCGGCGAGCTTCTTGATCGTGGCCTCCGGCGGCACGGTAATGAACAGCGTGTTCCCAGGCTTGTCGACCTTGAATTCCGTCAGGACCGGATCCGCGCGCAGGGTGCGCATGAGGAGCGCGGTCTTGCCGTTGCCAGACCCGCCGAGGACCATGAGACCCTTGGTCTCGCCGGTGAGAGGGTCGCGGCGCGGCTGCGCGGTCATCTGCCCCTCGTCATCGACCTCATAGAGGTCGTGCAGATGGTCTGCCAAGGTGTCGTCCTGGCCGAATTTCCAATACCGGTTTTCCAGCCAGTCGAGTTTCTCGGTGATCGTGAAAGGGCGGATGGACGTCGTTTCGTTCATGTTCACTCCATTGAATCTTCTTCGAAATCATCATCTTCGCGGTCGAGATCGGTGTACTCGGTCGCATTTGCCGGATCGTGCTGTTCGGTTTCGACATCCGTGTCATCATCGAGGTCGGCCAAGAGATCGCGGTAACGTCCGGCAGCATGACGGCGCTCGGCCGTATCGGCATGCCGCATCAACCGCTCAATATCCTTGGCAAGCTCGGCACGCGTCTTGGGCAGGGGGATCAGCCCTGCCAGCCGTTTCAACCGGTAGGACTCCGAGTTGACATTGTTGATGAAGTTCCGACGCGCGATACGTTCATCTTCTTCCTGTGCCGACCGCTCATTGAGCCAGACCCGAAGATCCGTATCGGTTTTGCCAATCCACATCTCGTCGCAGGCCGTGACGCTCGTCCACGGGCCATCGTCGGCCCTGACGCTGATGGTTCCGATGTCGCCGTCCCAGCGCAGGATCTCGAAATCAGATGCGCTAGACTTGAGGAATTCTTCCATCACCGCATCGGCCTGATAGTCGAGATGGGCCACACGCAATCCGCTGCGGCTGAGTTTCCTCCGCATCCGGACGCCAAAGGCCTCCCGCATTTCATTGCTCGTCAGGTAGCGTGTCTCACAGACGCTTACGGCTTTCGCCCATGCCTGAGCAGGCGACATCCCAAGCGCGGGATGGCGCTTTGTGTGATACGCATCTACGGTCCAGCGTACGAGCCAGCCCAGAAAGGCTTCCAGTGTCAAAGTTGCGCGTTCTTCTGCATCGTTCTCGCCCCTTTCGACCACGTTACTGAACGCGCGACCGGAAAACCGGAGGAGCAGGTCGTCGTGGATCGTTCTGAAAACCCGCTCGATGAAAGGCTTGAGCCAAGGTTTTCCGGCGGGTGCGCCCAGGTTGGTGATACCGAGATACGCAAGGATATCGTATGCGTCGTCCTCGATATAATGGGCGCCACGATCCAGAACGATCGTTTCCGGCGCTCCGGCCATCGGCCAATTGAACTTCGCCCCTGCCGCATCGGCGATTGGGGACTTGTCCGTATAGATCATTTCGAGGGTGTGCCGGAGCGGACTTTCGACCGCCTGAGGCACAATCTGAAGCGCCAGCAGGCATCGCGTATGAACGTCAATGGCGGCGGAAAGCGTGACACGGCGGGCCGTACCGTCCAGTTCAAGGATGCGCTTGATGGACTCCGGCAGGTGATCGAAAAGGCTCGTACTCTCCATGAGCACGAACAGGTCGACCGTATATTCGTCCGCTTCGACGCGCTCGAGGGCCCGGGAAGTCTCGATACCCATTCCAAGGGTGTGCAGATCCTTGTAGGCCTTGTCCCAGCCATGCTTGCGGATGGCATGGTCGACGGGCGCCCGGTCCTTGATGTGTCCCAAGACGTAGTCATAGCCGACCATCTTGAGCTTGGCCGCCGGAACCGGCAGCCTTTCGCGGCGCTCATTCTCGGCGTCTATCGCCGCTTGGACGCTTTCGACGAGCGACTTGATCGTTACGCGCTCCTGATCAAAAAGCCTGTCCAGGATCTTGCAGACGAACGCTTCTGTCGCGTCGTTGTAGCGCTTGTACTTCCCGCAGTTGCGGTAACTGTCGAACAGGCCATCGTCTCCGTCGATGCGCCACTGCCAATACCATTTCCAAAAGGTGTGACCGCTCTTGAACCCCTGATGGAATTCGACAGCCTGTTCGATTTCTTTCCTGCTTTTTCTGACTTTGGCGCCGCCGCGCTTCGATTCACGAGTTGATTTTGCGGCAAGATATTCGTGATACCGCTTCGTGCCCTGAGCCACGATACTGATGACATGTGCGTCGAAATCGTCGCGGATAAGCTTGAGCTCCCCCTTGTCCAGCATCTCCTGGATCGCGAAGACATACTGCTTCTTGAACCGCATCCGCGCGATTTCCACCGAGACACGCTCGCAGCGGCGCACCTGCTTGGGGTCCAAGGGTCTGGCCAGGGGTCGCTTCAGGATCTTGAGTTTGCCGTAGTTGTTTTCCGTGACGATCGCATCGTAGGAAATGAGGCCAGCGGTGCTTTCATGGCATTCGCCGGTGTCGGGATCCGACCATTCCTCCCAGAAGGTCAGGTAACCTTCCTTGCGCAATTCCAGCACTCGGCCCTTCCGGATGCCGATCTGGAACTCGCAGTCCTTCTCCAGAAGAACCTTTACCTGCGTCTTGAAGGGGGCCGCCATTACGCGGCCACCTTGCTTTCGATCAGCGTCGTGCCCCTGATCTTTTCAGGGGTGAAAAGGCTCGCATATCCGAACCGGATCGCGCGCGCGACGCTGAAGAAACCCCGACCGCCGATGCCCGTGCCAGACAGGAACTCGTTGATGGAGATGGGCCTAGACACCTTTTTCAAGTGGGCAACCACGACCTCGTCCAACTCGGGTTCGGGATCCCGCGCGGCGTGGAAGAGCTTGGCGTTGTGAAGCTGAACCGGGTGAATGTTGCGTTCGGTGACGGTCACCACTGCATCGCAGATGTTGCCGATCGCCGCCCGCTTCACCTCGTCCATCATTGCCCGATACGCATAGGTCGCGGCAATTTTCTCGGGCTTCACAGAGACGCAAATCCGACGGCCGCCCTTCTGGGTGACCCGAAAATCGAAGAAATGGCGGCTCGGCTTCCCGTTGGGCAAGGTGAACGGCAGAGCGGCCAGCTGTTCTTCAATGTCGCGGAAATCGGGCCGGTAGATAAAGCAGAGAGCGGCATTATGTTCTCCGAGACTGCCGAGGCCCAAGCGCTGGGGCTGATCGCCCCCGTTGAAGACCAACTCGCCAACGAAGTGCCCCTTCGAGGCTTTCGGGATGGAACGTACCGCACGGCTCTTGGCCGGCGTCTTCCTGAGGTGTTTCTTCGTGTTCTTCATAGGTCGATGTTTCCGTTACGCAGGGCATGGCCCTGCCGAGATGAGTGAAAGTCCGCTGCGCAAGGCGTTGTTGCGCGGGGATGGTTTCGCGGGACGCCGACACGATGGTCTGCCGGCGTTGAGTGTCGGCATGGGTTCTTCATTCCCGGACTCAGAGTTCCGGGTTCGGATGGCGTGTTTCGGTGCAAGAGTGGCTGCGGGGACCACACGCCTTTACTGGCGCATGTCGATCATCCCCGTGCGGGCTTGATCAGTAGTACAGCGCCTGTCGCGCACTGGGTTGTTGGCCTGTTGTCTTCGTTCCTCTCCTTTCTAGCGCTCCTCTATCTTTGACCCAAACCGACGCCACGCGCAGACACGGCTGGGCCGGCCGGCGACATTGCATGCCGTCGATCTGGAGTCAATTTGTGTTCAAAAACAACATATTGAACAAAGAAAGCCGAGCTTTCTTTTTCGCATTTCCGTAACCGCAGGAACGCCTGCCAAGATCAGCGTCCTGCGAATGGAAGATTAGCAAGCCGCACCGTGGCTTGGAACACCTCCATGCCTCGCGGGCGTGGACAGGTTATCCCTTTTACTCAATGAGGTTTGTCGTAAGTTATGAAAAATGTTTGGCCAAGAACTGATCAAACCATGCCTCGTCGAAGTTCCTGATTTCCTCTTCGGAGGGCATGGGGTTTGTGGAGATGCACTGCCCGAGGAGTCCTCCGTCCTGCCCGGCGAGGCTTTCAAGGAGCAGGTGTTTCAGGCGATATGCGGTTTTGTAGGGACAGCCGAGATGTCTGCTGAGGGAGTCGGCTGTGGGCCCGGCGACGCCGCCGCTTCGTGATTGATATTTAACGATAAATTCTGCCGCGCCGAACCACTTTGGGAGCGCCATATGGCTCCTGTGCAGAACGGTACGCGACGTGACAGTGAACTGGTATTGGCATTCCCTGCAGTAGTATGTTCGGCGCTTCGACAGGTGGCCGACATTTCTTGAGTCACAATCAGGGCAGATCGCTCCGTTTGGCCACCGGACCTTGCGAAGCCGGCTTCGGCATGCGCGGTCCGTCGAAAAGTACTTTGCGGCGCCATCGCTCGGCAGCCGCAAAGAAAGCACTCGCCAGTGCCTCAGGCCAGGGTCTTTTAAAGGAACGCGCATCATCGCGATGGCGCATAGCCCGAACGGTAGCCGCAGTCCAACTCCCGGGGCGACGGTTAGCGTGATCGGTGGATTTAACCCGACCAGACCGGCCGACGATCTGCGAAAATCGCTCGATGAGGCCGGATCCGGCAGCTGGGCGTCGTACAACCTCCGATGTCGATGTGAATCGGACAACGGCTTGCGGGCCTTGAACTCGGCTTCAGGTATGAAGCGAACTGGAAGAAGCCCTAAAGGCCCTTGATCCAATCGCGCGCTTATGGACGAAGCTTTTCTCGGCTGCTTCGCACTCAAGAGCCAGCCTGCCATCGTCGCACAGAGTATGTTGATGGTTGTCATGGCTTCCCGGCAACACGAAGATTGGGGCCGGATCGACGTACCCGCGAGGGTGCGTCAGCATCTTCGGCCAGCCGACGGCCGCCGGAGCGCCGCGCGCTCGGCGGCCGAGAGTGCCCTGGGCGGCGCGAATCTCGTTCAACCCGCCGAAGATTTGCCGTATTCGCGGGCCCATATGTCGCGCCTTTCCCGGACCCGGAGCCAGCCATGCCGAAGACCCCCTGCCCCGCCGCCCCCGCGGCAATCCTCGCCCTTTCCGCGACGCTCGCCGGCCCCGCCCATGCCGACTGGCAGAACACGCGCTGGGGCATGAGCGCCGGGGAGATCGAGGGGCTGGCCGGGATCCGCCCGGCGACACCGGAACTGGGTTTCGACTCGGAATCCCAGGAAGCGCTCTACGCGATGGACTATACCGCCGCCGGCATCGCGACCCTCGCCGCTTTCCTCTTCGCGCGTGACGACCGGGCGAAAGGCCTTGCCGAGGTGCAGCTGCGGGTCGCCGACAGCGCCAATTGCGCAAAGGCGCTCGGGCGCCTGCGGGCGACCTACGGTGAGGAGGAGAGCGCCGACGAAGGCAGCCTCTCCTCCTACCATGTCTGGATGCCGAAGGAGCACGGCAACCGCATCGTCTACATGAAGCTCGGCGGGGACTACTGCAGCGTCACCTACCAGCCGATCCTGGATGGCAACACGCCCGGGAACTTCTGAGCCAGGTGATGTCGACCGGTTTCGGGGCGGGGAGTTGACTCGGTCCGCCCCTGTCGATGATGTGTTTTCAGACTTGGATGACTTTGATTACGCCAACGGCCAGCTGCGCGCGGCGCGAAGGCACCTTCCCAAGACCAGGCATACCGGAACGTGGAGATGCGGCGATGACGGTCCGACCTTTCATTACAATGCGCAAGTTCCTGAATGCATTGCGCGCCTCGGCAGCACTCGCCTTGCTTGCGGCAGTTCCCGCGAAGGCCGAAAGCTGGCTCTGCATCGATGAGGAGAACCTCGGGTTGGAGCGCGCGGACCAAGGCTGGAAAACCAGTCGCCCCGCACCCGAAAAATGGATGGTGACCCTGGAGGACGGCACTTACAGGCTGTCGAGTTTCAGCCTTGAGCAGATCAAGCGGACAGATGAAGCGGCCCGGGATATGGACCTTTCCTACATTTGTTACAGCCCCGACGGTTCCAATCTCATAATCGTCTGTGAAGGTGGTTTGGGCGGTCGCTTCGAGTTTGCGCCGGAAAAACTACGCTTCGTCTCCTTCAGCGGGCACGTGTTCTATCTCGGCGGGTTTGACGATGGCCCTGGGGCGCCTGGCCCTCATTTCAGCCTGGGAACCTGCGCCGCATTGTGAGCATATCCGGCGGTGCGCGCCTTCGGCAGCGCATTTCCAGCGGTCGATCTCGAGGCCTTCCGGGAGAGCGCCAAGTTCCGGGACTGGAGCGTGATCCCGAAGATCGGAGATGAAGACATGTTGGCCATATGCTGCAGAAATGAGCGCCTGACAGGCCGAGATCTCACCCTTCTCATTCACACCGGGAAGCTCGTCGCCGAAAGGGATGCGGCCAACTCGGAAGCCAAGGGGGTTGGCATCATGCGCGAAGCGATCATCGCACCGGTCTCAATTGAAGGAGACAGAAATGCTGTCGCGCAGAGTCTTTCCTATGAGCGCGGTGGTTTCATCAGCAGCTGTATCGTGCGCATACCCTTTGATCTCAAGCGAGGCGGAGGATCTTTGCGGTGCCGAGAGCGCTGAAGCGGTTGATGAGGGCGATGCGGATGCGGACTTCGACGCCTTTGCGGCCGGGGGGCGTGCGATGATGCGCTCGCCGCCGATCTTGAGGCAGCGGATCTTCGCCTCGATGCGGCTTTAAGCATGATATGCGGTCCAGAATTTCCGGAACGCCCTGCCGTGGTGCTTGGGGGCTGAAACGATACCCGTTGGATTTGTCCGAGCACTTGACGTACCCCTCTCGAAGCTTCATCGCTTGATGAAAGACACCCCAACCTTGATACGAGACCCGTATTTGGATCGCCCGAGGCTTGAGTTTCCGGTCTTCGTCGGGGCAGCCGGCCGGTGTTGCTGTCGGGATTGAATATCAAGGCACGCCAGCATGTTAGCTGAGCGCGCCTTGTATTTGCAATCGTGATCGCGCGCGACGACCGGCGCGTCGAGGAATGCGAACTCCCGCTCATCTAGGGACGCAAACGGATCCCACCCCGCTTCCAGCCAGCGGCCCAGGTGCAGATCGGCGGCGACCAAGACGCACTACCCACGCTCATTGCAGGATGTCTCCGTCGTCGATACTTCGCAGGATCTCGACGACCTGGCCGATCTGGCGCAGGCTCAGGCGGTTCGGTCCCGAGGCCGAACCTGCAACGAAAGCCCTGGCCTCGGCCTTGAGGCCATCGTTGTCACCAATATCCTGCGCGATGCGGTCGAAGAACTGAATCGCCATGTCGGATGTGATCTCTGGCATATGGAATACTCGGCAGCGGTCGCGGAGCGGGGCAGGAATTCGATCCGGATCGTTTGCCGTCAGCACCCAGATCACACGCGACATGTCGAACGTCACACGCGCGAAGGGGCACTCGAACCGCGGTGCGGTTCCGGGATCGAGGAACTGCAGGAGCGCCGTCGTCAGGCTGGAGGGGCTGCCCGACGTGCTGTAGACTGTTCCCGCCTTGTCGATCTCGTCGACCAACATGACGGGGTTGGCGACATGCGCCGACAGCACGCACTCCACTGGCAAGCCTGGTTGGGCGGTTCCCCACCCCTTCTCCGTCCCGGCCACGCGGAACGCCGCGGTCCCGGAGCCGACGTCGATCAGCCGCAGCGGAAGACCCGCGGCCCCGGCGACGCTGCGCGCCCACCAGGACTTGCCGACGCCCGGTGGCCCCGCGAGGATGATTGGCGGCAGGTGAAGGCCGACGCCGCCCGACCGAACGAAGCCGCGCATGTGACGCATGAGAAACGTGGTGAGCGCAAACATCCACGGGCTCTCGGCGTGCAGCCGCGCAGCCAGGATGTCCACCTCGTCGAGAGAGGTGGGACCGACCAACTTGCCGCCGGAGCGGGCAAGCGCAATCAACTCGTTACGCAGGTCTTCCTTGACCCTTGTAAGGCCCGCTTCACGCAACCGGCGGGCATGACATCGTTTTGCCAGGCTGCTCGTCGTCTCGAGCATGTTGTAGCTGAGCGTCGCGTTCGGTCTGAGATGGCGCTTCATCCTGAGCGCAAAGGCGCGAAACCCATCCAGGGTTTCCTTCTGGTCGGGAACGATCAGGTCGCGCGACAGCACCTGCAACCTGCGATCGTCATGGCTGCCCATCGTCTGGCCCTCCCATCTCTGGAGGAGCGCTGCTCGCCACTATGGCGGACGGTGCGGTGTACGAAATGCGGACGTTGGTCATGGTGAGACTCCTTGCGGATTGGGCAATCAGCGGTAGAGCACCGCTGTCGCGAGAGGATTGTTCGTCAATGGGACTGCAAAAGGACGGATGCCGAGGCGGGGCGTGCCTGCCCCCTTCGGGTCACGAAACGGGTATGACGCCCGTTATGATGAGGCTTGCGCGATTCATCGTTTTGGTCCTTGCTGCGAAGGCATGGATAGGGGGGTGCTACCGGCAACCGCAAGTCAGTTCGCCCGGCAATCGAGAGATTTTTTCGGCCGCCCCGATCACGCTTCGATTTTCGCAAGCGGCCACAGGTGGGTCATCGCCAACAAAGATTGGCCGCTGAGGCTGCGGCGGCGGGATTTTTCACATAAATCAAAGCGTTGCCAGAAAGACACGACCTCGGGCGCTTCGTGGGTTATAACGCTTGGTTCACGGATTGCCCTTTCCGTGAATCTACCGCAAGTTGCGATCAAAAGTGACGAGAAATACAACATGCCTTTGACCTTGGCTCAGCTCGAACGCCACCTGTTCAGCGCGGCGGATATCCTTCGTGGCAAAATGGATGCCTCGGAGTTCAAGGAGTACATTTTCGGAATGCTGTTCCTGAAACGGTGTTCGGATGTCTTTGAACAGGCTCGGCTCGAGGTCATCCAGAAACGCGTCGCCAATGGGGTCTCTCCCGAACAGGCTGCAGAGGATGCCGAAAACAAAGTCTGGTACGGCCGCAGCGGCACATTCTGGGTTCCTCCGCAGTCCCGCTTCAAGTTTCTCGTCGATGAAGCCCATGAAAACATTGGGGATAAGCTGAACAAGGCGCTGGGCGGCGTCGAGTCGGAGAACATCGCCCTTGAGGGCGTCCTCGACCACATCGACTTCACTCGGAAGGTTGGGCAGAGCAAGATCAGCGACCAAAAGCTACGCCAGCTGATCAACCATTTCGGTGAAATCCGCCTGCGGAACGAAGATTTCGAGTTTCCGGATCTGCTCGGAGCGGCCTACGAATATCTCATCGGGGAGTTCGCGGATTCCGCGGGCAAGAAGGGGGGCGAATTCTACACCCCGCGCTCCGTCGTCCGAATGATGGTCCGGCTTCTGAAACCCACCCTCGAACACGACATCTACGATCCCTGCTGTGGCTCGGGCGGTATGCTGATCGCAGCCAAGGAGTACATCGACGAGCACGGCCAGGACGGCCGCAAGGCCAATCTCTTTGGCCAAGAGAACGCGGGCACCGTCTGGTCCATCGCCAAGATGAACATGTTGCTGCATGGCATCAACAGCGCTGACCTGCGCAACGAGGATACCCTCGGCGAGCCGCAGCATGTCGAAAACGGCGAACTCCGTCGCTTTGACCGGATCCTGACCAATCCGCCGTTCTCGATCAACTGGGGCTCGAAGGACAAGGACAAGTCCGGCGAATACACCTGGCAGCCGAAGTTCCGCGAACGCTTCGTCCATGAGGTTCCGCTCGGCTCCAAGAAGGCCGACCTGATGTTCCTTCAGCATATGCTGCACGTCACGCGTGACGGCGGCATGATCGCCACCGTCATGCCCCACGGCGTGCTGTTCCGCGGCGGCGACGAGGGCAAGATCCGCCAGAAGATCATCGAGAGCGACCAGATCGAGGCGGTCATCGGCCTCGGCCCGCAGCTCTTCTACGGCACCGGCATTCCCGCCTGCGTCATCGTCCTGCGCCAGCGCGTCCACAACGGAGCAAACCTCGTTTCGGGCAAGCCCAAGGAACGCCAGGGCAAGGTGCTCTTCATCAATGCCGATCGCGAGTATTTCGAGGGTCGCGCGCAAAACCACCTGCTGCCCGAGCATATCGAAAAGATCGTCACCACTTTCGAGGAATACCGCGAGATCCCCGGCTTCTCGGCCATCGTCGACCTTAAGACGCTGAAAGAGAACGACTGGAACCTCAACATCCGCCGCTATGCCGACAACGCGCCGCCGCCCGAGCCGCATGACGTGCGCGCTCACCTGGTCGGTGGCATCCCGAAAGCCGAGGTTGCGGCCAAGTCCGACCTGTTCAAATCCCACGGGCTCGACCCCATGGATCTGTTCGTGCCGCGCGATGACCGCTACCTCGACTTCGCCTCTCACCTGACGGCCAAATCCGACCTGAAGGCGGCCATCGAGACCAACGCAGGCCTCCTTGCCCGCGAGGCGGAGATCAAGGACAGCTTCAACGACTGGTGGGCCGCGCATCAGGCGAATATCGTCGCCCTCGCTGGCGCCGACGAACCCGCCGCCCTTATTGCCCTGCGCGATGAACTCCTCTCCAGCTTCTCGAGCACACTTGAAAGTCTGGCCATGCTGGACCCGTTCACCGTGCGTGGGATCATCGCGCAGTTCTGGAACCAGTCGCGGTTCGACTTCCTCACCCTCATGGCGCGCGACACCAGGGGCGTGGTCGATGCCTGGCGCACCTCGATTGTCACCGCGCTGGAGGACAAGGGGAACAAGGAAAACCCGCTGGACCACAAGCTGGTCGCCTTCCTGATGGGCGGTTTCGTAACCGAGATCGCCGAGCTGGAGGCGCGCAAGACCGAGCTGGATGCCCAGATCAAGGCCGCGACCGCTACGCCCGAGGAAAGCGAGGAGGAAGAGGACGACGCCGAACCGGTGGACGAGGCGCAGGTCAAGCGCTGGAAGAAGGGTCTGACCGAGGTCAAGAAGACCCTCAAGGCCAAGAAGGACCAGTTCACCGACGAGATCAACAAGGATGTCGATGGGCTGTCACCCGAGGAGGCCGCCGAGCTGCTGCTGAAGATCCTGCATGACGACATGGAAAAGATCCTGACCCGCTACATCGCCGCACAGCGCGGGCAGATCGTGGCGGCGTTCGAGAACTGGTGGGACAAGTATCGCGTGACCCTGATCCAGATCGAGGGCGCACGGGCCGAGGCGACCGAGAAGCTGGCCGGTTTCCTGAAGGGGTTGGGGTATGTCTGAACCCGCGCAATTGCCGCTTCGTAGCCTTGCCGAGCTTGTCGAACCTGTCGACGACAAAATCGCGGTGAAAAAGAACCCTAACCGTCCATACGTTGGCCTGGAACATATCGGGCAACGTAACTCGCAACTGCTGGGATGGGCGCCATCCGAGGCATCTGTCAGTGTCAACTCGGTATTCGAGGAAGGTGACATCCTTTTCGGTAAGCTGCGCCCCAACCTTCGAAAATGTGTATCCGCGCCATTTGCGGGCTATTGCTCCACAGATATTCTGGTCTTGCGTGCTCGTGGCGGCAATGATCCCCGATTTGCGGCCCGTGTGTTTCAAACCGAAGCTGTTGGAGCGGAGGCCGAGCGCACCTCGATGGGCACAAAGATGCCGCGCACATCGTGGAAAGGCCTTTCGCATTTTTCCGTTCCCATTCCTGATCCGGAGCATCAATCCAAAATCGCCGAGATCCTCGACACGTTGGACGCGGCGATAAGGGGCACTGAGGCGGTGGTGGCGAAGCTGCGCGCGATGAAGCAGGGGCTGCTGCATGACCTGCTGACCCGCGGCATGGACGCCAACGGCGACCTCCGCCCCCCACAGCCCGAGGCCCCTCACCTCTACCACCAAACCCCACTCGGCTGGCTGCCGAAGGAGTGGGAAGAGACGGATGTCTTTGGTGTATCCACGACCGTGACCAGCGGATCGCGCGACTGGGCGCGATACTATTCCGAAGCGGGGGCCGTTTTCGTTCGCATCGGGAACCTGACGCGCGAGCACGTAAATCTACGGCTCGCGTCACTGATCTATGTAAGGCCTCCATCGAACGCTGACGGTCAGCGTACAAGTCTTGAAGAAGGCGACGTTCTGGTTTCGATCACTGCTGATCTGGGAATCGTGGGCGTCATCCCGGCCGAATTCGGCGAGGCCTACATCAATCAGCATGTTGCCCTGATCCGGCCAAACAAGAACCTGATCAGCTCAAGGTTCCTCGGTCACTTCTTGGCTTCACCTGTATCGCAGAACCATTTGTCGAAACTCAATGATGCGGGCGCGAAAGCAGGACTGAATTTGCCAACAATCCGCGGGCTGCCAGTCTTAAGACCTGATAGGTTCGAGCAAGACCAGATTGCCGAGCGGCTTGACGAGATCGACAGCCAGATCGAAAGCACACAGCTAGAAGCAGGCAAACTGAAGTCCTTGAAATCCGGCTTGATGGACGACCTGCTCACCGGCAGGACACCCGTCACCGCGCTTCTATAGCCGAAGGGTCTGCCCATGGGTCACGAGTATAACGACGTCGAAAAGCCCTTCATAGACCAATGTGTCGCCATGGGTTGGCAGGCGCAGACGGGAACCAAGGATGACCCCGCCCTGACCGGACGCACGAACTTCAAGGAGGTCATCGCCGAGGCCACCCTGCGCGACCGTCTGCGCGCCATCAACCCCGGCCCCGATGGCCAGCCATGGCTGGACGATGCGCGCCTGTCCGAGGCCGTCAACGCCCTGACCCGGCATGGCCAGCGGGGCCTGATGGAGGCAAACCAGGCGGTCACCGAACTACTGCTCAAGGGCCTGACGGTCGAGGGCCTGCCCGGCTGGGACGGCGGGCGCGGCCAGACCATCCGCTACATCGCCTGGGACGATGCGGGGGCCAACAGCTTCACTATCGCCAACCAGTTCCGCGTCGACTGCCCGCCCGGCCATGATGTGGGCAAGGGTTTCATCATCCCCGATGTGGTGATGATGGTGAACGGCATCCCTGTGGTGGTGGTCGAGGCGAAAAGCCCCGGCATCCCCGAACCGCTGGCCGAGGCGGTCAAGCAACTCCGCCGCTATCACAACGCCCGAAAGGCCGCTCTGGAGGTCGAGGAAAACGAAGGCGCGCCCGCGCTTTTTGCCTCGGTCCAGCTCTTGATCGCCACGAGCTTCGACCAGGCCCGCGTGGGCTGCATCGGCGCGGGGCTGGAATATTACGGCCAGTGGAAAACGGTGGTCGGCCCCGATGGCACAGGCTCCGAGGATGAGGCGGCGAAGGCGTTGGGCAAGAAGGGCCTGTCCGAGCAGGAGCGTCTTGTCGCCGGCATGCTGCGGCCGGCGCACCTTCTGGATATCCTGCGGCACTACTTGCTGTTCATGCAGGTGGGCGGCCAGACCATCAAGACCGTTTGCCGGTATCAGCAATACCGCGCCGTGAACCGCGCGCTGGAACGGCTGCGGACCGGCAAGACGCGGTCTCAGGACGGCGAATATGACCGCCGCGGCGGCATCGTCTGGCACACCCAAGGGTCGGGCAAGAGCCTGACCATGGTGTTCATGATCCGCAAGATGCGGACGGATCTGGCCCTGCGGAAGTTCAAGGTGATCATGGTCACCGACCGGCGCGATCTCCAGCGGCAGCTCTCCGAAACCGCAACCCTTTCGGGGGATGTGGTGGAGCTTGCAACGAGTGCCGGTTCGCTGAAGAAGCTCGCCAAGCGCAAGGGGCCGGGACTGATCTTTGCCACGATCCAGAAATACCGCACGGATGAGGATGTGGCCGAGGTCACGAAGGGGCCGGCCTTCGAGGTGCTGAACGAGGACGAGACGATCGTTGTGGTGGTGGACGAGGCGCACCGCACGCAGGCGGGTGACTTGCACGCAAACCTGCTGGCCGCGCTGCCGAATTGCGCCCGGATCGGCTTCACCGGCACACCGATCATCATGGGCGAGAAGAAGCGCACCACCCAGATATTTGGCGCGTTCATCGACCAATACACGATCAAGGAAGCCGAAGCCGATGGGGCCACTGTGCCCGTGCTTTACGAGGGACGGACCGCCGAAGGCGCGGTGAAGGACGGCGCGACGCTGGACGGGCTCTTCGAGGACATGTTCCGCGGTCGCACGGATGAAGAACTGGAAGCGATCCGAAAGAAGTACGCGACCAAGGGCAATATCCTCGAGGCGCCGGCGCTGATCGCCGAGAAGGCCCGCGACATGCTCCGACACTACGTGACCAACCTTCTGCCGAACGGCTACAAGGCCCAGGTAGTGGCCTACAGCCGTACTGCGGTCGTGCGATATCATGCTGCCTTTCTCAAAGCGCGGGATGAGCTGGTCGCAGAGGCCGCCGCGCTCTCGGATCACGACAAGGCGATGGACGATGAAGCGCTTTGTACAAAGCCGCCAAGGTTGCAGTCGTTGGTGCAGGCCTGGCGATACCGGGACACGCTGGATAAGCTCGAGTTTGCCGCCATCATGTCTGGCGGAAACAACGATGATGCGAGCTGGAAGCAGTGGACCGAAGGCTCAGTCCAGGAAACGCGGATCAAGAGGTTCAAGAAGCCCCTGTTCCACAAGGATCCAGCCAAGGCCGACCCGCTGGCTTTCCTGATCGTCAAATCGATGCTGCTGACCGGGTTCGACGCCCCGATCGAGGGCGTGATGTACCTGGACCGATCCATCCGCGAGGCCGAGCTCTTGCAGGCCATTGCGCGTGTGAACCGCACCGGCTTTGGGAAGACCTGCGGGATAGTCGTCGACTATTTCGGGGTGGCTCATCACCTGAAGGCCGCGCTCGCCGCCTACTCGGATGAAGACATAGATGGCGCGCTGGTCAGCCTGAATGATCAAGTCCCGGTTCTACGGGATCGGCATATACGTGTCGTCGACATTTTCCGCCGAGCAGGCCTTGATGAACTGTCCGATGACGAAGGCTGTCTGAATGTTCTGGCCACCGAGAAGGCGCGCGCTGAATTTACGGTGAAGCTTAAGGACTTTTTGAAATCATTGGAGATTGTGCTGCCGCGTCCTGAAGGTCTCCCCTTCGTCAAGGATGCCAAACGCCTTGCCTACATACATGCGCGCGCCCGCAACCGGTATCGGGATGTCATGGCTATCGGCTCGGACGTCGGCGCGAAGGTCCGGAAACTCATTGATGACCATGTGATCTCCCTCGGTATCGACCCGAAGATCCCGCCGGTGCAGCTGACCGATGCCGAATTCGATAACCAGGTTGGCCAAGCTTCACCTAGCCGCGCGAAGGCGTCCGAGATGGAGCACGCGATCCGCTCGCATATTCGAAAGAACCTCGAGACCGACCCGGTGCGCTTCAAGAAGATGTCGGAACGCCTGAACCAGATCCTCGACGGGTTCGGGCAGCAATGGGACCAGATCATCGAGCAGCTACAGGCGATAATCGATGAACTGCGTTCGCACTCGCAGCCGAACGATGTAACCACCGCTGACATCGCTGAGATCTACGTTCCCTTCCTTCGAACCGTTCTCGAAGCCTGCTCGGCGGACGACGAGACCTCTGCAGAACAGCTGCACACCATCCATCAGATGACCATGGAGGTCGTGGATCGCATCATTGAAGAAATCTGCGCCAACCGGTCCATCTGGAGCAGCTTCAAGATGGCTGATCAAGAAAACCTTCGATCGGAGATATTCGAAATCATCTTCGACAAACAATTGAAGGGGTTCAGTGTCGCCGATGCCGAGAGCCTGGCGGATCAGATCATGCACCAGGCGAAAGCCAACGATGACAAGCTAAGGGCTGCCTGATGCCAAGCTTACCTCTCTCTCCGATCAGGACAGGCGGCAAGCCGGCCCGCATCAGCGATCACAGGCTTGAGGTGGACGGCCTTACTTTCGAGGTTCATCGAAGCGATCGGCGAAAGACCCTTCAAATCACTGTGGAACGGTCTGGAGAACTGTCGATCGTTGCTCCTTCGCAAGTAACGGACCAGCATCTGATCGACTTTGTGGAAGAGAAGCTCCTCTGGATCCACACCAAGATCGAAGAGAAAGCCCGACTTCAAGAACGCGCTCCGGTCAAAGAATTCGTTGAAGGCGAAGGATTTCTGTATCTCGGGAAGAGCTATCGACTGCGCCTGGTAGAGAAACAGCTCGTCGACCTTTCTTTGAAGAACGGCCGCTTTTGCCTGCGGAGAAGTTCAATCCATCGTGGGCGGGACGCGTTCATTTCCTGGTACGCGAGGCGAGCCCAGCAGTGGTTTGAGAAACAAGTGACCGAGCATGCGACCCGTATGGGTGTCCAAGTCAAGGAGGTCAAAGTACAGGACCTTGGCTTCCGCTGGGGCTCGTTCGGTTCCGACGGGCGAATCTCGTTTCACTGGAAGGCCATCCTCCTTCCGCCTCGTATTGTGCAATACGTCATGGTCCACGAACTCGCGCACGCGCATCATCCTGATCACTCGTCGAGTTTCTGGATAAAGGTCGAGCAGCATCTTCCCGACTGGCGGTGGCGAAAGACCTGGCTGGCAGAGAATGGAATTCAGGTGGAGGGGCTGTAGGCTGAAATCAACGATAAACTGGAACCGCAGCCCTTGATTACACGAGGTCCGCAACTTACGAGCGTACTGGTGTATCGACGCAGCGAAGCGTCGGCCTCCCACTCCAAACAACCTGTTCGTTCCGATGCGGCATAGTGCAATTACTACAGAAGGGCGGAAAGCCGGCATTCGCGGCGCACGGCACGAGCGTCCGCAATGCTCGGGGAGCGAATACAATGGCAACAAACGCGGAGCGCGGGCGAAGCCGAGCCTCAAAACTTCACAGCCGAAGAACAGACCGAGAATCGCGTTCGTGACTCCGCGCGACTACGGATCGAAACGAGCGATCCTAATTCAAAGATAGAGAACTATAGCAACAGTTCGAGGCCCGCATGATGATCCTAGAAAAAGCCTTCAGTTTTCCGCTGCAAATATACTGAAGTGGTATGGCATGCTGGCCGCGACTTTCCGACGATAACGCCCTAATGAGGCACAGGGACCACAAATGAAGTTCAATTTTTCAGATAATTATGAGTTTGAGGCGTTTGTTAGAAAGATTGCGACGGAGTGTTGGGGAGCGACGGGCTATAACGGAGCTGTGGTTATCGATGACAAGGAACGCGATGGCGTCTTGGAAAACGAGCAGCACATTTACTGTCTGGAAATCACCACTGCGAAGAATGCTAAGCACACGGCCGACAGCTGTAAGAAGCTTGAGTCCCTTGTTCGCAAGCTCAGAGGGTTGCACCCTGACAAAGGTGTTACAGGCTGGTATATAACAAGATTTGAGCCAACTGGAGACCAAGGGGCAGTCCTTGCACAGTACAAGTCAATCATTAATCACCGAACTTATGATGCCTTCTACGCATCAATGATTGACGCAAAAGAGTATTTGATTGAGCGAGAGAAAAACCTTTTGGAAGCATTCGCGGTCCGGAAGATGGCAGATTCGATGCTAAACTAAGGTATACTCCGACGAAAATCTTAAACACAGTCACCGGGGATTACCTTCACACAGGAGCAATAGCTCGGCAACTTTCAAAATCTCCCCTTAGAGGGTTGCTCGTTGGTGAATATGGCGCGGGCAAGAGCATGGCGCTCAGGGATATTTTTCAGAAGTTATCTTTGCAATATAGACAGGGAGCGGATTCCCAATTTCCAGTGTACGTAAACCTTCGAGATCACGTGGAACAATATGATCCAGATGAATGTATTCGACGCCATGCATCCAGCGTCGGGTTAAAAAAGCCTGAGAATCTAATAAAGGCATGGCGATCTGGTTTAGTTTATCTGATTCTGGATGGATTTGATGAACTTGCGCCTCGGATTGCCACTGGCTCTCGAAAGCGAGCACAGGACCTCAGAAATTCAGCTATTAACTTGGTCCGCCGCCTGGTCGAAGAAACGCCCAAGGAGGGGAGTATTCTTCTTGCAGGAAGAAACAATTATTTCGATACAGACGCGGAACTACACGCTGCGGTCGGCGTTAATAGCGGTTGGAAGTTGTTTGAGATTCATGATTTGGACGATGATGACCTCGCTCGTTTCATTGCTGATCACGGATGGGAAGGTGGAGTTCCAGACTGGGTCCCTAAAAAACCTCTCTTGATCTCATACGTGAAACAGAATGATCTGATTGAGGGTTTGGAAGCCGATGCAGAGATGCGCATTTCAGACCCAGCATCAGGTTGGGACTATTTGGTAGACAAGATCTGCGAGCGTGAAGTCAGCCAGGTCTATATTGCGCTCGAACCGGGAGAGCTAAGGCAAATCTATAGTCGCCTCGCGACATTTGCTCGTCGCCGTTCGGATCGCAGAGGGCCCCTGGCCTTTGCGGATTGCCGCCGAGCATTTGTAGAAATTACAGGCGTCGAACCTGAAGAAAGGAGCGTCACAGCAATTCTTCGACTCCCTGGCCTCTCTGGAAGCTTGAACGGCGTCGAGGCTTCGGAGCTTGAAAGAGGGTCTCGTTTCTTTGTCGACCCTGACTTAGCTGACTGCCTCAGCGCTGGAGATGTGGAAGCTGCCATTCGCATGCCATACAACTACCAAGTAGCTACCCATGAAGGAATTGTGCATCCATTGGGAGAGCTAGGCCGAAGCGTTGTTTACAATCGCCTTGGCAACGCTAGGAATAGTAAATTAAGCGAGTCGCTCCGAGTATTTTCCCCTCAACATTCAGATGGCGCACGGAATCTCTGTGCAGATTTGATCAACGTAGCATTTTCAAGTTCCGCGAACATTTCAGGTGAGATATTTCTTTCTAATGTTTTTTCAACTGGCTTGACTATCGATGGTGGAGTAGATTTTTCTTCCTTCACGTTCGATTCCTGTGCCTTTGAGAGTGTGGTTATAGATGTAGTTGGCGAGCGAGACATGCCCGCGTTCCAAAACTGTCAGATGACGCGCGTGGTGGCTCCTGAGGTGATGCGAGATTATCTAATGCGTAGCATTGTACCGCACAACCAAATCGACAATGTTGAGATTGTCGACATAAGCTATGACACGCTCAGAAATGCTGGGGCCCCAGAAAACTACCTTGATCTGATCTCAATAATCGACAAGGTCTTCATACAATCAACGAGAGGTCGTCATCTTGGCGCAATGTATCGGGGCCGACCAGAGGATCGAAGAGGTCATATCAATAGTATTATAGACGCGATGATTAAAGAAAGCTGGATTAGCATGGCGCGACGAGGTGGCGCCGATATATTGGTGCCGAATATGTCTCGAGCGGCAGAGGCAAAAGCCATTATCGCACGCAAAGACTACGGTCACATTTTGGCAGTGGAAGATTAGATACTGGAGCGTTCTTAGGGATTCCGCAACGGACGCTTCTTAGCATTTCATTGAGGTGCCGTATTCTGGGCGTTTTGGCACACGCTTAGAAAATACTTCGTGCGGGAGTGATGGCGGAGCCGAGAAAAGGTTGGCCTTATTCTCGGGGCACCACGCGGCAACCATGTGCATCTGGCTAGAGAAAACGTCTAGAATGGGCTGGGACCAGCCCTTCTTAGGGGCCAGTGGGAGCGACGGCTCAGGGCCGGGCGTGTCAAAGCTTTCATATGGGCGTCCGTGCCGCCGCCTTTTCCGGCGCGCCAAAGCCCTACGGCGCATTTGGGGGTCTGTTGACCTAGCAGAGCGGCGCATGGCGAAAGAATAGGGGACAACAGTCCATGATCTGGCCGGAATGGCCTGCATCGATTGCCGAATCCCGATGAGGCCGACAACTCCGTTGATGTTGCATGCCAGCGCCTTCATCGTCACAACCCTGGCGCCCCTTGCTCGGTCAGTCGGATGGTTTAGCCTCAATCGTAGGCTCGATCACCCGAACGGTCTCGTTCACCTGACCCAGGCCGCGAATATGTGCTTTGCGCCAGCTTGACCCCCTTGCCGTCCGCATGTAGTGGCCCCGAACCCGATGAGCCCGACGTCGGGCGCCTCCTGAACCGCCCTCCTCGTCATCAACCGCCTTAAGGTGCAGTTGCCCCTGGGCGTTTACCCTGATCCTGGTTACGGTAGGTGAGGCCCCGGTGGAAAGCGCTCCCTCCCGCTCTAGCCGCCGCCGCTCCGGGCGCGAGAACATCGGCTCCTCATTCGCATCGAGTGGCCCACCCTTCGCGGCGATCAGGTGCATCGCCCCAACAGCGTTCAGAATCGTCCAGCCGGTCTGCGGGAACGCCTCAGCGAAGAACTGGCTAACCCTTTCATCTTGGCTTCCCTCGTAGCCGCTGATGAACCGGAGCGAGGTGAACGGATCAGCTCTCATATCGAGCTTTGCATCAGAGTCCACCGTCAGGAACAGCAGGGGCTCGATCAGCTGCTCACCGGCCGGCCGGTGAAGGGTGCAGACAAGAATCTTGCCGCCAACCTTCTGGATTAGAACACCAGATCCAATGTGCTTCCCTCCGACTTCCTCCCCGAACTCCATCCAGACCGAGTCAAAAGGCAGCGGGGCATCGAGGAGCAGTGGGCCAAAATCCTCGACCAAGTTTACGCCGGACTGCACGGTAGCGACAAGGTCAAGCGCGGCGGGTTCGATGACGAACGGGATCGCTCGATACGCAAGGTCACGGACCATCTTAACCCGCTGGAAACGCTCCTCCCGCGCATCGCCGCGTAGCTTCATTAACAACGAGTCCGATGTCGGGTCTGCCAGATGCCTGTCGTAGATTTCTCTAACTATTTTGAGAAGCACGGATTCACCCCATAAGCTTGCAGTATCGCGGTCAGGCGCGACGGGACCAAGATACGCTCTACAGCTTCTCGACCAGCTCCCGCCAGGCGTCCCACTCCCACTGGCCTAGTGTGTCGCATGCCGCAAACCGTAAGTCATTCTGATTTCGGAACGCCTCGAACTGAGGCTGGATGACGCGCACGCCTTCCGTGAGGCTCTGCGGACATGCGGGGTTCGCGATCCCGGGGAATGGCCAGTCTGGTGAAGCTGCGCCGCAGCGGTTGACGACGTGGCGAAGGTCCCGAATGGGCCGAAAGGTGTCTTCGCTTCGCAAGTTTGCTCGGGGAGCTTCCCGCGCATCTCGGACTTTAAAGGTTCCTTGGCCGGGAACCGCGATCGGCCTGACGAACCCTATGCGGCCTCGGTCTCCGCGACGGCCAGCCTTGCCATTTCCATCACCGCATCCCGCGTTCCTGCCACGGCGATGAAGCGGGCGTTGTGGCAGAATTTGGCGCCTTCGACACCGCAGGCCTTCTCCAGCGCCTCGTCTGTCAGACCTGCCCAGGCCTTGGGCAAGTCGGCCCGGCTTTCGAAGCTGTCGCCGCGTTTGCGGATGGTGGTCAGGGCCCAGTCGCTCTCGCGCGGATGAACCACGAACAATAGGTGATCCGCGCCCGCCTTCTCGATCGCCGAACGGAAGGGCATGCCCATAGGCAGTTCCAGGACGGGCGATGCGCCGGCCGCCGAGATGCCATGGGTGACGATCGCTGCGGCGCGGGCTTCGGCCGCTTTGCCCGTTATCACGGCCTCCACGAAGGCGCGGGCGACGGGCAGCGCCTTCATGAACGCGGTATCATCAGCATCGGCGCCGCGTTCATCGAAGGCCGGCTTCAGCGACTCCAGCAGAACCGGCAGGGTCATGCCCGCAAGCGGGCCCGCGACCGAGGGTTCCAGCGCGCCGTTATCCATCAGGTCGATCGGCAGGACGAAGTCCCGGTCGAAGTCGTGGTGAATGCCGTCGATATCGGCCTCGGGAACATCCAGCGCGCGAAGGTAGCTGCGCCCATACTGCTGCCAGATCAGCCCGAAGGAACTGTAGGGCTGACCATCCGCGCGCAGCGGGTTCGGGCGCTGATGGTGGTCGAAGATTCGCGCCTCCGGATCATGGGCACGCCCCACATCGTAGATGATCTTGCCCGCGCCGGGCGTGACCCACTGTGCCTCGCGGGACCGGATCAGGGTCGCGTCCGGGAAGAGGCGCGTCAGGATGACGGAGGACAGAAGCTCGTCCGCGTGAAAGCCGCCGGAGTGCGTGACAAGGTGCGTGATGGCCATTGTGCGTTACCTCGGCTGGCCCTGAAATGACTTGGGCGACCGTTCCGGCCGCCCAACGGGTCGCTGCCAGGGCTTGTCTCGGCCTGCATCCGCGAGGTTCAGCATGTTGCAGCTATTGGCCGGGCGCCCACAGCATATGGAGAGCGGCGCCGCTTCGCCGGATCTTTACCCCGATTCCGAGACAACTTTATCCCGATTTACACAAATCTCAGTGCGTCCAGGCGCTCTTGCGGTCGGTCGCGAAGTTCTCGCCGTAGCCGCGCGCGCGGATATTGGGCTTGCGCTTGTGCGGCTCGCTCACGACGTAGTCGAGGCCATTGGCGCGGGCGTAGTCCTCAGCCGCCTCGCGGCTGTCGAACTTGAGCCGGACCTGGGCCTGGGTGTCGCCCGAACCGGTCCAGCCCATCAGGGGATCGACCTCGCGCGCCTCGGAAGGGGCGAAGTCCAGCAACCATTGCCTCGTCTTCGCGGTTCCCGACTGCATCGCGTTGCGGGCCGGTTGATAGATGCGCGCGCGCATGGGCAAACTCCATCTGGTTCCCGCCTCTTATCCTGAAACCGGCGGGACTCTGCAAGGGGGACGATCCCTATCCGCAATCGCACCGGCGCCCGCGCCCCTCTGGAAGGACAAGGCGGCGCGGGCGTTCAGTGCTCAACTGGCCGGCGTGTACCAGATCGGCGAGGTATAGGCCCGCTCCTGGAGCGTGGTCGTCGCGTCCTCCGGGATCTCGACCCCGAAGCGAACCGCGTCGTAGACCACCCACCGCGGCGTCGGGATCTCGATCACGCGGGCGTAGTAGAACGCCCTTTGCGACGGATCGAACTCCGGATCTGTCCAGACGGTGCCAAGCTCGGCCGCGCCGATCGTGTTCGTCCAGCTTGCCGCCTCGAGATCGACGGTATTGCCGACGGGCGGCAACTTGCCATCATCTCCGGGCTCGCGGCCATCCGACCAGGCGACATCATAGACCTTTTCGTTCAGGGTTCCGTCCGCTGCGTGCCAGCCCTTGACGATCTGGATGCGGTCGAGATTGGCGCCGATCGGATCGCGCAGGGCATAGACCATAAAGGTCGGCGCCCCGGCGCCGTCGGGCGCCGGCTTGAGGTCGCCGCCCATCGGCACGCCGTCCCCGTAGCCGCGGAACGCGGGCTGCCGCGACCGCAGGTCGGTTTCGGTGAAATCCCAGCCGCCGAAGAAACGCACCATCATGCGCGGACCGGTCGTCGCGTAGACCTCCTTGCGCGCCATCGCGTCCCAGATCGCCTCGCGCGTGTTCTCGGTCGCCCACACCCCCGCGTAGCCCGAGGCGGACAGCGACCAGCCGGGAAAGACCCCCTTATCGCTCTCTGCAAAGGCGTGGCTCATCCGCTTTGGCGAGGGTTCGGCGCTTGTCGCCTTGCCGAAGTAGTTGTCCTCATCCGCGGTGGCGAGCGAGGTATGGCTGTCGGTGGAACCGACCATCCCGAATTTGTAGGGATTGGTCCCGAGCTTCTCTTCGAGCGCAAGACCCTGCTTCAGCGCCTCGCGCGCATATTCGGTGCGCAGCATCGCATCGGTCTTGGCCTCCGACAGGTCGAGGTTGCCGGCATCCCAAGTCTCGAAATCCGCGAACTCGTCGGTCGGGCTGAGGACCGGATGCGTCTCGCCATCGCCCTTGATCTGGGTGACCTCGTAGAGCGGCTCCCACTTGTCGCGCAGCGTGACGTAGTTCTCGTCGACGGCGGCGCCGGTGTATTGCGCATCGATCGGGAACATCAGCCCGTTAGACAGATTGCCGTTGTGGGCGATCGCGAGCGCACGGCCTCCCGTTTTCGCTTCGTAAGTCTCGAGCCAGGCATAGAGGTCGAGCGGATCGGTGCTGCCGAACGGCTCCTGGGTAACCATCGGCACCACCTGCTCGGCCCGGCGGGCGCCATCGCGTAGTATGACGTTCCGATGCAGGTTGTTGCCCTTGACGAGCGACGTCCACTCATAGGCGATGAAGGTCGTAAACACGCCCGGATCGTTGTATCTCTCGGCCGCTTCGATCACGTCCTCCCAGATGGCGTTGTAGGCGCTGGAGCCGGGCGAGTAGGCCGCGAGGAGTTTCGGGTCGAGCTTCGCCTGGGCAAAGGTCGTGATGAGATCGAGCGCCGCGCTGGACGCGGCCTCACCGCCCTGCTGGAGGCCTTCAAACCACCGTCTCCCCTGCTCAGTGTCGACGATCGCGGGCGCGCCGCCAAAGAGGTCCGGCGCGAAGCCCATCATGTCGGAATGATCCGCGACGGCCATCCAGTCGAGCGGCCTCGCGAGCCGGACCGGCAGGCCGGTGGCCGAGGTCACCTCTTCTCCGCGGGCAAAGCGGTAGGCCTCGTCGAGGCCGAGCGTATTGCCGAAGAGGCCGGCATCGGGAGAAAGGGCCGTGTGCAGATGGGACTCGCCCCAGAAGACCCGGCTCGGGAACGGCCGCTTCGCGTACGGCGAATAAGTTTTCCCAGGGTAAAGGCCCTCAAGCGACTCTGCGGAGGGAACGAACTGGGCCGCCGCCGGGCCTGAAAGCGCGGAAATCAAGAGCGTCGCGACGATGCTATACTTCATGGATTACCCTCCAACCAATCATGCGTTCCCGCTCCCGACTCGGAAGATAGCATGGATCGGGGCAGCGACGAACCGGTGGGATCAGGAACTGTCCGCCCCGGCCGGCAAGGCGGCGAGCAGGCCTGACTGCCGGTCGGTGCTACAGGGAGCGTTCGTGGGTGGGTGGTGGCAGGTGGGTGGGTGCCAATGACCGGCAGTCAGGTGCTGCTTGCAGGACCCATGTTACCGCGAAACGCAGCCGGTTCAATCTAAAGTTGTTTTCGATAGTGAGGTTTCTCTGTTTGTGGCCTCTCGTCGGACAACACCCAAGCGCGGACTTGATTTCCCCTCCAAAAGCGACAATGAACTCCCGCGCCGAACCTTGAACCGGAACAAAAACGGATCAAATTGGGGAGGCCGGAGGAATCGCCCATGCCCCACAACAACACCAACGCCCCCTCCCCGCGCCCGGAGGTCCTGACCCGGCCCAAGCTCGAGGGCGGCCGGCGCTTCGCGATGCGGACGGACTTCGCGCCGGCCGGAGACCAGCCGACGGCCATCGCGGAGCTCAGCGCCGGGGTGAACGACGGCGAGCGCGACCAGGTGCTGTTGGGCGCGACCGGCACGGGCAAGACCTTCACCATGGCCAAGGTGATCGAGGAGACCCAGCGCCCGGCCATCATCCTCGCGCCCAACAAGACGCTCGCGGCCCAGCTCTACGGCGAGTTCAAGGGCTTCTTCCCCGACAACGCGGTCGAGTACTTCGTCAGCTACTACGACTACTACCAGCCCGAGGCCTATGTCGCCCGGACCGACACCTATATCGAGAAGGAATCCCAGATCAACGAGCAGATCGACCGGATGCGCCACTCGGCCACGCGGGCGCTTCTGGAGCGCGACGACGTCATCATCGTCGCCTCGGTCTCGTGTATCTACGGTATCGGCTCGGTCGAGACCTATTCGGCGATGACCCAGGACATGGAGGTCGGCAAGCTCTACGAACAGCGCAAGTTCCTCGCCGATCTGGTCGCCCAGCAGTACCGCCGCGCCGATGCCGCCTTCCAGCGCGGCGCGTTCCGGGTGAAGGGCGATACCGTGGACCTCTGGCCCGCTCACCTCGAGGACCGCGCCTGGCGGTTCTCGTTCTTCGGCGAGGAGCTCGAAGGGATCACCGAGTTCGACCCCCTGACCGGCGCCCGCACCGACACGCTCGAAAAGATCCGCATCTACGCGAATTCCCACTACGTCACGCCGCGCCCGACGCTGCAACAGGCCATCGTCGGCATCCGCAAGGAGCTGGCGCTGCGGCTGAAGCAGTTGCAGGAGGAGGGCAAGCTGCTCGAGGCCCAGCGGCTCGAACAGCGCTGCAACTTCGACCTCGAGATGCTGGAGGCCACCGGCTCCTGCGCCGGGATCGAGAACTACTCGCGCTACCTGACCGGCCGCGCCCCCGGTGAACCGCCACCCACCCTCTTCGAGTTCATCCCCGACCACGCCATCGTCTTCGCCGACGAAAGCCATGTCTCGGTTCCCCAGATCGGCGGCATGTACAAGGGCGACTACCGGCGCAAGTTCACCCTCGCCGAGCACGGGTTCCGACTGCCCTCCTGCATGGACAACCGGCCGCTGAAGTTCGAGGAATGGGACGCGATGCGGCCGCAATCGGTCTTCGTCTCCGCCACGCCGGCGGCGTGGGAACTGGAGCAGGCCGGCGGTGTCTTCACAGAACAGGTGATCCGCCCGACCGGGCTTCTCGATCCGCAGGTCGAGATCCGGCCCGTCGAGATGCAGGTGGACGACCTTCTCGACGAGGTGCGCAAGGTCGCCGCCAAGGGCTTCCGGACCCTCGTGACCACGCTGACCAAGCGCATGGCCGAGGACCTGACCGAATACATGCACGAACAGGGCATCAGGGTGCGCTACATGCATTCCGACATCGACACGATCGAACGGATCGAGATCCTGCGCGACCTCCGCCTCGGCGCCTTTGACGTCCTCGTCGGCATCAACCTTTTGCGCGAGGGGCTCGACATCCCCGAATGCGGGCTGGTGGCGATCCTCGACGCCGACAAGGAGGGCTTCCTGCGTTCGGAAACCTCGCTGATCCAGACCATCGGCCGGGCCGCCCGCAACGCCGAGGGCCGCGTCATCATGTACGCCGACCGCGTCACCGGCTCGATGGAGCGGGCGCTGGCCGAGACCAACCGGCGGCGCGAAAAACAGATCGCATACAACGCGGCCCACGGCATCACGCCCGCGACGGTGAAGAAGAACGTCGAGGACATCCTTGCCGGTCTCTACAAAGGCGACGTCGACATGAACCGGGTGACCGCGAAGGTCGACCGGCCCATGCATGGCGCAAACCTGGAGACCCATCTCAACGGCCTTCGCACCCAGATGCGCAGGGCGGCCGAGAACCTCGAATTCGAGGAAGCCGCCCGGCTCCGGGACGAGATCAAGCGGCTCGAAGCGGTCGACCTCGTCCTTTCGGACGATCCCCTTGCGCGGCAATCGGCGGTCGAGGAGGCGGTGGATGCGGCAACCAAGGCCAGCGGGCGTTCGACGGCGGGGCGGCCGGGTCAAAGGGGCGGCAAGAGGCGGCGGTGAGGCCGAACGCGCGGAGACGTCTCGCGGCGGACTGAACTGCGTCCGTGCGGGGACGCGCTCCGGTCCAACTGACGGCACATTGCGGGCTAACGCGCCAAAGCCGCCAGGGCCGTCTCCATATCGTGGATCGTGGCGAGCATCGTGTCCGGATTCAGCCGCATCGTGCCTTCATGCATTCGATCGAGATCCAGGATCATGATCATCACGACAGCCAGAAGGCCCGCGAAGGCGAAGGTGCGCCAGGTCTGCGGCCGGCCCTGCAGCGCGGAGCGGTTGCCCACGATCATGATCGCGGCCAAGGCGGCCAGGAAGATCATCAGCTGCGCCGGAGGCGGGACCTGCTCGGCCGCCGCGGCAATGCGCCGCGTATGGGAATCGAGCATGTCCATCACGCCCCGCGCCACCAGCGTCCGGACCGGATCGGAGGTGGCGTCGCTCATTGCCCGCATGGTGGCGGGCCAGATCTCGGCCTGCGCCTCGAGCGTTCGTTCGAGAAACGCACCGAAGGCCTCCCGCGTCCGGAGGTCGTCGTTGCTGGCAAGGCGCGTCTGCGCATAGGCGAGGATCTGCGTCTGGAGATCGGTGCGCCCCGGATCCTTCAGCAGATCGGCGCCCAGAAAAGCCGAGCTGATCGCCGCCGCCTCCTCGACAAGCGCCGTCTGACGCGCCTCGCGCCAGTTGAGCACCGAACTGAATGCAAAGCCGAGCAGCAGCCCGACAAGCGCCAGCATCGCACCAAGGGACGTGGCGCCGGGAACCTGCTCGGGCGGGACCTTGTCGTATTGCCGTCGACCGTATTCGACGTGTCCGAAGCGGTACCCGACAAGGGCCGCGAGCGGGAGCGAGACGAGTATCATCGCCACGAGATAGGGAAACGGCAAAAGGGGCTCTCCGAGCCGCGTGTAAAGCTCTCCCGTCTCGTTGCCCACGGCTGTCCCTTCCCCTCAACCCGTTTGATCGTGTCGCCGCCGCCGCAATCCATCGGCGGGAACGGTGCCGAAGCCCCTCTCCCGGCACGCGAGCCGATCAAACCGAACTCGACCGATCCACTCCCAAATCTTTCGACAGATTCCCGTTTCATTCAAGCGGCTGTTTGCGCCGGAAATCAGGTTCCGATCGCGGCGGGACGAAAGTTCGGGCGCGGATCGTCGCGGTTGCCTTCGCGGCGGGACGGCGGGCGTGGAGTGCCTGATCGCCGCCGAGATTCGGATGTGCCCGCGAGTCGCGTGGCGCCGAGTCGTTTCGCCCAGATTTTGCCTCATTCGGCAGAAAATTCTACCTATGCGTGTATTTATCGGCATTTCAGACGATGCCCGGACACATTTCAGCCGCAATCATGAATGGGAGCCGAACACCCGTCTCGGCTTGTCTCTCTCCCGGGCTTCAGCCCGAAGCCCAGAAAACCGCATTTGAGGAGATTACAATGCGCTTTGCAATTCTGAAAAAGTGGAAGCAGTTCGGCCGCGATGAAAAGGGCGTGACCCTGGTTGAATACGGCGTCGGCGTGATGCTTGCCGTGCTCGTCTTCGGCCTGTTCGGCGCCGTCCTCGCACCGGAAATCAACGGTGCGTTCCTTGAGGCTGGCACGAGCATGCCGGGCACCTCGCAGACCTTTACGCTGCCGACCTGGTAAGCCCATCGGGTCGCCCAGGCGACCGTCTTGCCGGGGCGTCACCGATGCCCCGGCAGTGGCCTCCGGACCAAGATCCCGAGGCATCACCCGGACCGGGCGACGCCCCTTCCGCCCGCCCGGTCCCGCAATCAGGAGAAAAACCGTGGGAACCCGTTCCATTCTCATCGCCGTCCTCGGCGTCGCGGTTGCCGGCGGTTCCGCCTTCGGCGCACGCGAATACATCAACCAGAGCAAGGCGACGGCCGAGACCGACCCCGCAGCGGCCCTCGTCAGCGTGATCGTTGCCGGTCGTGACATCTCGTTCGGCCAGCCGATCCAGCCCCAAGCCCTCCAGGTCATCGCCTGGCCCCGCGCGGCGCTGCCGCCGGGCGCGATCACCGATCTCGATCAGCTTGTCGCCAAGCCCGGCATGCCGCCGCGCCGCGCCACCCGTGCAATGGCGCAGGGCGAGCTCGTGCTCGCCTCCAAGGTGTCCAACTTCGGCGACAAGGTGACCATCGTTCAAAGCCTGCGCGAGAACACCCGCGCGATGGCGATCAAGGTCGCCGCCGAAACCGCCGTCGGCGGCTTCGTCACGCCGGGCGACGCCGTGGACATCGTCCTGACCCAGGGCGGCGGAGCCGAACTGCGCGCGGTCACGATCCTGCAGAACATCCGCATCCTCGGCGTCGACCAGGATGCCAATGAGCAAACCGACCAGCCCGGCATCGCCCAGACCGTCACCGTCGAGGTGACGCCCGAAGAGAGCCAGAAGCTCGCGCTCGCCCAGAAGGCCGGGACGCTGAGCCTTTCGCTGCGGTCGATCGACAACATCGCGGACAAGCCGCTCGACTCGATCCGGCTGACCGACCTCATGCAGGACAAGTCGCCCGTGCCCGAGGCCATCACCAAGACGACGATCCGCGTCCGCCGCGGCAGCACCGTCGAGGACGTGGAAGTTCAGTAAGTAACCAAGAGGTGGCGCGATGACGATCCGAGACCGCATAGCCGAGTTCAACCGGGACCAGGACGGCGCAGTGCTCGTCTTCTTCGCGGGGGCGCTCGCGGTGCTGCTCGGTCTCATCGCGCTGTCGTTCGACTTCGGCCGCAGGGCCTCCACCCAGTCGGAACTGCAGTCCTACGCCGACCATGTGGCGCTCGCGGCCGCGGGCGAGCTTGACGGCAACAGCGACGCGATTGACCGCGCCACTGCCGCGGCAGCCAACCTCATCTCCGACAGCCAGAGCTTTGGCCGCACCTCGTCAGAGACCTACGGCAACGCCAACCACACGCTTGCGGGGGCCAGCAACTACACGCTGGCCTTCTACAAGACCCTGCCGAGCAGCGACACCGCCAGCCTGAACGCCGGCTTGACCACCAAGCCCGAGGATGCCTCCTACGTGCGCGTCGTGGTCACGCCGAAGATCGTCGATTACACCTTCGCGGCCGCCTTCTACGCGATGATGGGCGGGCAGGAGCCGGCCAACGCGGTCAGCGCCTCGGCGGTCGCGGGCTTCACCCAGTATGCCTGCGACATCACCCCCCTGATGTTCTGCCTGCCCAGCCCGACCTACAAGGCCGACGCCCATATCGGCGACATGATCCTGCTGCGCTCGGGCGGCAACGGTGCGGCCTGGGGGCCGGGCGACTTCGGCTTCCTCGACCCGTCCTATGCCAAGGTCGACCCGAACGGCCCCTGCGCGGGCAAGACCGGAGCGCAGCTCGACGCATGCCTTCTCGGCGCGATGGGCAGCATCACCCAGTGCTTCGCCCAGCGCGGCGTCGATACCGCGCCCGGCCAGAAGGTCGGCATCGAGGACGCGAGCTTCAACGTCCGCTTCGACATGTACCACGCGATCATGAACGGCAAGAAGAACGACCCGGCCTACGCGCCCGCGCCGAACGTGATCAAGGGCGTGGCGGACAAGAACGGCAATGCCTGCACCGGCAGCAATCCGCCAGCAACCTCCGATACGAAGGCGCTGCCCAGAGACAATTGCTTCTACACCGGCACCTGCTGGAATGGCCGCTTCGGTGACGGCACTTGGAACAGCCCAACCGACGGGCGCCCGAAATACGTCGAAATGAACTACGGCAACGGCGTGCCCGATCCTCACTCGAGCGCGAACACCAGGTATGAGTACTACCTGGCCGAGATCGCCGCTGCAGGAGGGGGCGGGTCGAGCACACCGATCCTCACCGGCCGCAGCGAGACCGGCCGCCCGCAATGCTCGAACAACCAGGCGATCGACCCCGACCGTCGCCTGATCATTGCCGCCGCGGTCGATTGCGCCGCCAATCCGATCAACGGCCAGACCAACAACGTGCCCGTGGAGGAGTTCGTCAAGATCTTCCTGACCGAGCCCGTGGGCACCGACGGCGCCTCGCCGCCGACGCTCGACATCTGGGGTGAAGTCGTCGGATCGGCCAGCGGGCCGGCCGGTGGCGGCGGTCTCTTCCACGAAGTCGTCCAGCTCTACAGGTGATCCGATGACCCGGTTTTCGATCCGAAACACGCCCCTGAGCCGCACGATCCACGCCGCGCGCCGCTTCCGCCGCGCAGAGGACGGTGTCGCGCTCATCGAGTTCGCGATCGTCCTGCCCGCGATGCTTCTCGTCTTCGCGGTGATCATCGAGGGCAGCCGGCTCATGTTCGCCTACCACGCCGCGATCACCGGGGTGCGCGACGCAACGCGCTACCTGTCGCGGGTCGTGCCCGTCGACATCTGCACGACCGGCGGATCGGTCACCGGACATACCGCGAAGCTCACCGGAATCGTCTCCCAGAGCGTCTCCGGCACCCCGGTCTTCCCGCCGCTGGTGACGGTGAACTCGGTGACGCCGAGCCTCGCGTGCGTCGCCGGCACCTACCGCAACAACCCCGCGCCGGTCGCGACCGTCACCGCGAGCTTCTCGATCTCCTTCCCGTTCAGCGGGGTCTTCGCGCTCTACGGCGGCAACGTGACGCCGCTGACCAAGAGCGTGACCGATTCAGCGAGGGTCTTCGGCACATGACACAGCGCAACCACCTTACCGCGCGGCTCCTGTCGCGCCTCGCCCGCGACGAGCGCGGCACGACGATGGTCGAACTCGCGATCGTGCTGCCGTTCCTCCTGCTGCTTCTTCTCGCCCTGGTCGATTTCGGCCGGATGGGCGGCGAGTACGTCATGACGAGCAAGGCGGTGCAATGGGCCTCGCGGCTCGCCGTGGTGCGCCCCCCGGCCTGCCCGGGCGTGCCGACCTTCAACGCCCGCGGCCCGGTCGCCGGCGGCACGATCCCGCCGAAATTCGGCACTGCCTGCTCCGCCGGCAGCAACATCTGCGTCAACCCCGGCACGATCAGCTGCACCGCCTCCACGGCCAACCCGACCGTGCAGGAAATCTGGACGGCGATCTCGCCGATGATGCCGAACAACGCCACCCCGGCGAACCTGCGGTTCAGCTACGCCTACGACCCCGCGCTCGGCTTTCTCGGCGGCCCCTATGTGCCCATCGTCACGGTCGAGGTGCAGAACCTCAACTTCAACTTCGTGACGCCGCTCGGCGGATTCTCGACGCTCTACGGCACCGTCAACCCGCAGGTGCCGCCCAACAGCCTGCCCTTCCCGGCAATCAGCACCTCGCTGCCGGGCGAAGACCTCGACCTTGGAACAAACGGATGAGTGAAACCCGGGGTCGGACCGCCTGACCGGCCGAGCCCCGAGGAGGATGAAACGATGACCGACAAGACAAAATCCATACTTCTGATCACCCCCGACGATGGTATTGCCGACCTGGTCGGAACCGCGCTGCAGACGAGCACCGGCCTGCAGGTCGAGACCCAGGCCTCGACTCTGGCGAAGATCAATGGGCACGCGGTCAAGATGATGTCCGATCACGACGTCATCCTGTTCCACACGAGCCCCAACAACATGGCCGAAATCACGGCGATCGAGGCCATGACGGCGAACCGGCGGCCGGGCACGACCCTGATCGCGCTCGTCGACGGCAATGTCTCGCTGTCGCAGGTGCGGGCGCTCACCCATGCCGGCGTCGACGAGGTCCTGCCGCTGCCGGCGGAGGGAGAGGAGCTTGACCGCCGGGTGCTGAAACTCGCCCGCGCCGCCGCCGCGAAACCGGCCGAGGCAGTGTCGAGAGGGCGGATCATCGCAGTCACCCAGGCGCGCGGCGGTATCGGCTCAACGACCGTCGCGGTCAACCTCGCCGATCAGCTTGTCGGCGGGCGTGGCTGGGGCGCGCGCAAGCAGGGCCGCAAGGTCGCGCTGGTCGATCTCGACCTGCAGTTCGGCACCGTCGGCTCGTTCCTCGACCTTCCCGAGCAGGACAGCCTGCTGCAGCTCGCGCTGGACGGGGTGGTTCCGGACGAGAACTTCCTCGACCAGGCGATGGTCAAGGGGCCGAACGGGATCTCGGTGATGCCCGCGCCGTCAAAATTCGCGCCGCTCGACTCGCTGCGCCCCGATCAGGTCGCGGCGATCCTCGACACGCTGCGCCAGAGCCACGACTTTGTCGTCGTGGACCTGCCGCGCGCGATCGTGAACTGGATCGAGCCGGTGATCCAGCGCGCCGACGAACTCCTCGTCGTCACCGACATGTCGGTTCCCGCCATCCGCCATTGCCGCCGGCTGATCGACTTCTTCACGCAGGACAATCCCGCGCTCACGGTGGACATCGTCGTCAACCATGAGAACCGGCCGCTCCTCCAGTCACGGGTGCACCGCGAGGCGGCCAAGGCGCTCGAGCGCAAGCTCGACCTCTGGCTCCCGCATGACGCACGCGCGGCCACGAATTCCGCCGATCGCGGGCAGCCGCTGTCCCTCGCCGCGCCACGATCGCCGCTCGGCAAAGCCATGGGCCGTCTCGCGCAGTCGGTCGTCAACCGTCATCAGGAAACGGCCCGTCGGCAGGGCAACAGTAAGGAGTAATCGTCGTGTTCAAGCAGTTCACCCGTACGGAAAAGCCCGTCGACCCCAAGATCGTGGCCATCGGAGCCCGCGCCCCGCGACAGGAGGCGGCCCCCGCCGCCCCGACCGCGGAGGAAAGCGAGCTGATGGCCCGCCTCGAGCTGAAGAGCAAGTTGCACGACGTGCTGCTTGACCGGCTCAACCTCGCCGTCATCGACCGCGTGCAGCCTGACGAGCTGCGCCGCGAGGTCGCGGCGCTGGTGTCGCAGGCGCTCACCGAGGAGGGCCGCCCGATGCGGACCGAGGAGTTCAAGCAACTTGTCGACGAGCTTCTCGACGAGGTGCTCGGCTTCGGCCCGCTGGAGCCGCTGCTGGCCGATCCGACGATCAACGACATCCTCGTCAACACCCACCGCAGCGTCTATGTCGAGCGCGCGGGTGTCCTGGAAAAAAGCCCGGTGCGGTTCCGCGACGAGCGCCACCTGCTCAGAATCATCGACAAGATCGTCTCGCGCATCGGCCGCCGGGTCGATGAATCGAACCCCTGGGTCGACGCGCGTCTCGCCGACGGCAGCCGGGTGAACGCGATCATCCGCCCCTGTGCCATCGACGGCCCGTCGATGTCGATCCGCAAGTTCGCGCGCCGTCCCCTGACGATGGAACGCATGATCGAGATCGGCACGCTGAACGAGGCAGCGGCGCTGCTCCTCCAGGGGCTCGTGAAGGCGAAGCTGAACATCCTCATCTCCGGCGGCACCGGCTCGGGCAAGACGACGATGCTGAACGCCATGTCCCGCAACATCGGCGCACGCGAGCGGATCGTCACGATCGAGGACGCGGCCGAACTGCAGCTCCAGCAGGATCATGTGGTGCGGCTGGAAACCCGGCCCGCCTCGCCCTCGGGCGGCGGCAGCGTGACCCAGCGCGACCTCGTGCGCAACGCGTTGCGGATGCGCCCCGACCGGATCATCGTCGGTGAGGTCCGCGGAGCGGAAACCTTCGACATGCTCCAAGCGATGAACACCGGCCATGAAGGCTCGATGACCACGGTGCACGCCAATACCGCGCGCGACGCGCTCGGCCGGATCGAGCAGATGGTGACCATGATCGGCCTTGACTTCCCGGTCTCGGCGATCCGCTCGCAGATCGCCTCGGGCCTCAACGTGGTAATCCAGCTCAACCGTCTCAGCGACGGCACCCGGCGGGTGATGAGCATCTCCGAGATCACCGGCATCGAGGGCAGCACGATCACGATGCAGGACATTTTCGTCTACCGTAAGACCGGCACCACCGAAAGCGGCCAGGTTCTCGGCGAATTCATGGCGACCGGCATCCGGCCGCGCTGCGCCGACGCGATCCGGGCGGCCGGCGTCGACCTGCGCGGCGACCTCTTTGCCAGCCGGGGGACAAGCCAATGACCAGCTTGCCGCAATTCGAACTGAGCTCGCTGGCCTATGTCGGGGTGTTCCTCGGAGCGCTTCTGATATTCGAGGGCCTGCGCCAGATCGTCACCCGCAGCGAAAGCCGGACAGAGGCGCGCAACCGCCGCATGCGGATGATTGCCGACGGCGCCTCGACCGAGGATATCCTGCGGCTCCTGAAGCCGCGGACCGACGGGTGGCAGCTGAAATCTCTGCCGCTGATCGGAACCCTGCCCGCGGATATCCGCAAGGCCGGGCTGACGATCAAACCCGGTGCGTTCCTTTCGCTCTGCCTCGCGGCGACGGGTGTCGTGGCGCTCGCGGCCTCGACGGTGACGTCGCCGCTGACAGCGGCCGGGGTCGCGGTCCTGGCGTGCCTTGTGCTTCCGCTGCTACGGCTGCGCGCCCTGCGCAACAAGCGGATAAAGGATCTGGTCCAGCAGCTTCCGGACGCGCTCGACCTGATGGCGCGCTCGCTCAAGGTCGGTCATCCGTTGAACACCTCGATCGCCGCCGTCGCGCGGGACATGCGCGACCCGATCGCCTCGGAATTCGGCATCGTGGTCGACCAGGTCAGCTACGGCGACGATCTGGTGGATGCCTTTACGGATTTCGCCGACCGCATCGACGTCGAGGACGTGCGCTACCTGGCGGTGAGCGTCGCGATCCAGCACGGCACCGGCGGCGACCTCGCGCGGGTTCTCTCGACGCTGTCCAAGGTGATCCGCGACCGCATGGCGATGCGCCGCAGGATCCAGGCAATCTCGGCCGAGGGTCGGCTCACCGCTGTGTTCCTTTCGGCATTGCCGATCCTCATCTTCTTGGGAAGCTCGGTGACAAACCCAAACTACTATTGGGGCATCTCCGGTGACCCGCTGTTCCGGCCGTTCGCGGCCGTCGTCGTGGCGCTGACCGTTGGAAACTACATTGCGATGCGCCGCCTCGTGAACTTCAGGATCTAAGTGGAGGCCAGGATGTTCGACACTGTACAATCTCTCGTGACCGACGCCGGAATCACAATACCGACCCTCATCATCCTCGGCGTCGGCATCGGCGTGATGCTGTTCGTGGTCGGCCTGTCCGGAAGCTCCTCCGGCAAGGATCCGGTCCTGCGCCGCATCGAGGAGCAGGGGCGGCGCAGGCAGACCACCGCCGACAATGGCATCCTGCGCCAGTCGAGCGCGGATCCGACCGGGCTGATGAAGACCCTGATCCCGGTGGACCGCAAGCAGCGCGGCGCGGTCGAGCGCCAGCTTGCGCTGGCCGGGTTCATGGGACCGCACTCGGTGCGCAATTTCTACCTCATGCGTCTCAGCCTCGGCATCATCATGCCCGGTCTGCTTCTCCTGGCGATCTGGACCGCGCGCACCGGTGCGCTGGCCGTGCCGAGCCCGATCGAAGCCGCGATGGCGAGCTGGAGCCCGGCGCGTGTTCTCATCGTCCTCGCTTTCTTCGTCGTCATGGGGTTCTTCGGCCCCGCGCTCTGGCTGAAGGACCGCGCGAACGAACGCCGCCGCGCCATCGAGGAGAGCTTTCCCAACGCGCTCGACCTCGTTCAGATCTCGGTCGAAGCCGGGCTTGGCTTCGACGCGGCAATGATCCGGGTGGCCAACGAGCTCGAGACCACCGCGCCCGAGATCTCCCAGGAGTTCCTGGCGGCGCAGCGCGAGATCCAGGCCGGACGTTCCCGCGACCGGGCGCTGCTCGACATGGCCGAGCGCACCGGCGTGGACGAGGTGAACTCCTTCGCCAACGTGGTGCTGCAATCCATGCAGTTCGGAAGCAGCATCTCCGAGACGCTGATGACCTATGCCGACGAAATGCGCCGCAACCGCGAGATGCGCGCGCAGGAGATGGCCAACAAGCTGCCGGTCAAGATGTCGGCCATCATGGCCTCGCTGATGCTGCCGGCCCTCCTCCTGCTGTCGCTCGGTCCGGTTGTGATCCGCTACATGCGGGTGATGATGTAGTGATTCTCCGGCGCGGGCGGCATCGGCCATCCGCCCGCGCCAGTACAGCAACAATTCCCAAAATCGGTACCTAATTATTCCCATGAGCCCTGAGAAATTCACCTCAGGGTTGCATTTGTTAACGATAACAGCCGAAACCGCGTCAGAACGTTGACAGAAGAGCGCGCCCACTGTCAGCATGATTTCGAAGGCGCACTGGTTTGAAACGCCGCATTTAATTCCAGCCTTGGATTTTATGGGCTACGCCTTCGTTGACCGCCGACAAAGCGGCCGTACGAGTGTGTTGGAGGTGTTATGATTAATCGCTCCGCTGGAATTGGCGACAACACCGCGCCCTTTTCCCCCGCTGTTCAGACAGACGTTGTCGATGCGATCGCGGACTGGTGCGAGGCGCTGCATGGCAGCCTGCCGCTCCAGGAGGCTTTTGCGCATTTCGCGATCGGTCTCGGGGCCGAGGCCGGGATGCTCGTC
Source organism: Albidovulum salinarum (assembly GCF_025673475.1). NCBI lineage: Bacteria > Pseudomonadati > Pseudomonadota > Alphaproteobacteria > Rhodobacterales > Paracoccaceae > Albidovulum > Albidovulum salinarum. The sequence continues at coordinate 44,380 of NZ_JAOVQO010000006.1, forward strand.
CGCACCCATGTAAGCGATTTCCGTCCGGTCCGCGTCGCGATGTGGGACCGCCGCGCGGACAACACGATCGCCCCACTCCGCACCTCCTTCGCGGACAGCTTCTTCGGCCCGGCGATAGCGCGGCCCAAGGTCGCCTCGATCTGGCTCGCCTCGGATCATAACGACGATCCGAGCCATCACCCCGATCCGGCGCTGGAATCCTGGCAGGAACGCCGGAGCCTGTCGGAATTCGTCGTGCTCGCACTGACCGGAGGCGGGGTCACGCGCGATCATATCGAGCTGCATTTCCAGACCCCGCTTTCCCCCGAAAAGCTGGCAACACTGAACTCGGTCCTGCCGCCGATGGCGCGGACCTGGGCCAGCCGCCAGGTCGGGCTGGTGACGCGCTCGGTGGTCAATCATCGCACTGTCACGGAACTGCCCCGCCCCAGCCGGCCCAAGCCTGCCCTGCTCGGGCCTGCGAATCCGGCTGGGCTCAGCCGGGCCGAGTTCCGGGTTTGCATCCTCCTAGCTCGGGGGCTCTCGGTGGTCGGCGTCGCGAGTGAACTGGCGGTGTCGGACTCCACCGTCCGCTCGCATCTGCGCAATGTCTACGCCAAGACCGAGACCTCGACCCTCGCCGAACTGGTCTACAACCTTGTGACCTCGGCGGCGGAGCCGGTGCCGTCGGATCCGCGCTGCGCATGAAGGGGGCGCGACCATGCCGACAGCCCTGATCCCGCTCGTCCTTGTCGCGCCGCTTCTTGTCTGGATGGCCTATGGCGACCTGCGGTTCCTGCGGATCCCGAACCTGCTTTGCATCGCGTTGATCGGGGTCTTCGCCGCCTCCGCGCTGGTTGCGCCGCCGCCCGATCTCGTCGCGCGGCTGATCATCGCCGGCGCGATTTTCGGCATCGGCTTCGTGACTTTCTGCCTCGGCCTCTTCGGTGGCGGCGACGTGAAGGCACTCTCTGCGCTCATGCTCTTCGTTCCAGCCGCCACCCTGCCGCTCTTCTGCATGGTCTTCTCGGCCTCTATGATGATCGGCATCGCCTTCGTCCTTGGTCTGCGCGCGATCCCGGCCACCGGGGCGCTCGACTGGGCCTCGATGGAGCGGAGCCGGAAGTTCCCGATGGGCGTGTCGATCGCGATGGCCGGCATCGCCCATCCCTTCGCGGTGATCTGGCTCATGCCGGAACTGCCGATCTGACGGCGGCGCGATGAGCCGCGCTCAGTGCCCTTTCACCGGCACCCGCGCCTCCAGCTTCCGGAACCCCAGCGCGAGCAGCCCCGCGATCACCAGGTAGACGACGGCGAGCAGCAGGAGCGGCTCGTAGACGATGAACGTGTCCTGCCTGACCCGCGAGGCGACCGCGTAGATCTCCACGATGGCGATGGTGGCGACGAGCGGCGTCGCCTTGAGCTGCAGCACCGTCTCGCCGCCGAGCGTGGGCAGCGCCGTCTGGATCGCCTGCGGCAGCCAGATCCGGCGGAACATGGTGAAGCGCGGCATGCCGAAGGCCTGCGCCGCCTCGATCTGACCGCGCGCGACGCTGGCGAAGGCGCCGCGCATCACCTCGCCCTCGTAGCCTGCATAGGACAGGGTGAGCGCGAGCACGGCGTAGGGCCAGGCCTGCCGGAGATAGGGCCAGAGCTCGCTCTCGCGTATCCAGGGATATTGCGGGAAGAGCGAGCCGAGCCCGTAATAGAGCAGCCAGATCTGAAGCAGGAGCGGCGTTCCGCGGATCACCGTGCAGAACACGCGAGCCGGGGTGGCGAGATACCACGGGCCGACCGCCTGCGCGAGCCCGAGCGGGATCGCGAGGAGAAAGCCGAGAACCGTGGTCACGACCAGCAGCCAGATCGTGCGCCAGATGCCCTCGAGCGCGAGTGGCGCGTATTTCGGGATCCAGTCCCAGCGCAGCGCGAAGGCGCACCAGAGGACAAGCGCGGCAAAGAGCCCGATCATCACGATTCGGTGCGGCAGGAGCCAGGCGCGCAACGCGGTCATGTCGCGGCCTTTCTGAGCGACGGCTGGCCGCGGCGGGCCCAGGCCTCGATCCGGGCGAAAACGCTGCCCGAGAGGAGCGTGACCATCAGGTACAGCGCGCCGGCGGCGAGGAAGAAGGTGAAATAGGCCCGAGTGCTGCTCGCGGCCTGCCGGGTCTCCTGCGTCAGTTCGTTGAAGCCCACGACGGCGAGGAGCGCGGTGTCCTTGGTCGCGATCAGCCAGAGATTGGCAAGGCCCGGGATGGCGAAGGGCATCATCGCCGGGATCGTCACCCGGCGCAGCATCAGGAAGGGCGGCATCCCATAGGCGCGGGCGGCCTCCATCTGGCCCGAGGGCACCGCCTTGATCGCGCCGCGCAGCACCTCGGTCGCATAGGCGCCCTGCACGATGCCGAGAACCCAGATACCGGCGGCGACGCCGCTGATCTCGACCCGGCCATAGCCCATCGCCTCGGAGGCCTTGTTCAGCAGATCCGTGCCGACGTAGTAGAGGATGAGGATAAGGACGAGCTCCGGCACCGCGCGCACGACGGTCGTGTAGACCGCGAGCAGGTCGCGCAGCACCGGCCCGCCGTAGAGTTTTCCACAGGCGCCCCCGAGCCCGATCAGAAGACCAAACCCGAAGGCGCCGAACGCGATTTCCAGTGAGTGGAGGAGGCCGCGCAGAAGGTTCCCCCCCCAGCCGGGAGGGGAGAGGGACAGAAGTTCGATCACCTGGTCCACGGCCGCGACTTAGCTGCCGTAGATGCTGGACGAGAAGTATTTCTTGGTGATCTCATCGTAAGCGCCGCTCTCGCGGATCGCGGCGATGCCCTTGTTGATCTGCTCGCGCAGCGCATCGTCGCCCTTGCGCACCCCGGCGCCGACGCCGAGCCCGAGGATCGCAGTATCATTTTCCACCGCGCCCTTGACCTCGCAGCAGGCGCCGATGTCGGAGGCCACGAACTCGTCCATCGCGATCGAGTCGGCCTGCGCCGCGTCGATGCGGCCGGCAGCGAGGTCCTGGTTGATCTCGTCCTGGGTCTGGTAGACGCGGATCTCGCCGGCGTTGGCGAAATGCGTCTGCGCATAGGACTGGTGAACCGTCGAGGCCTGCACCCCGAGGATCTTGCCAGCCAGCCCCTCAGGCGTTGGCGCGATGTCGACCGCCTTGTCGGCGACGATCACCGTCGGCGTGTCATAGTACTTGTCGGAGAAGTCGATGGACTGCATCCGCTCCTCGGTGATCGACATCGAGGCCATGATCGCATCGATCTGCTTGCCGGTGAGCGAGGGGATGATTCCGTCCCAGGCCACCGGCGTGATGACGCAATCCATCTCGGCCGCGGCACAGACCGCGTTGATGATCTCGATCTCCCAGCCGACCCAGTTGCCCGAGGCGTCGGGCGAGGAGAAGGGCGGGTAGGGCTCGGCGGCAATGCCGATCTTGACCTGCTCGGCCAGAGCCCCGCCCGCCGTCATCGCCAGCGCCAGAATCCCGGCCGCGAGTTTCGCTTTCATCGTCATGTGATAGTCTCCCCGTTGGTTGTTCCGCCTTCAGCTGACGGATTTCAAAAACTGCTTGAGCCGCTCCGATCGCGGCGCGCCGAAGACCTGATCCGGCGGTCCCTCCTCCTCGATCCGGCCGTTCGCGAAGTAGATCACGTGATCCGCGACCTCGCGGGCGAACTTCATCTCGTGCGTGACCAGAAGCATCGTCCGCCCCTCGGCGGCGAGGTCGCGGATCACCGTCAGCACCTCGCCCACCAGTTCGGGATCGAGCGCGCTCGTCGGCTCGTCGAAGAGCATGGCGCTCGGGTCGATCGCGAGCGCGCGGGCGATCGCGGCGCGCTGCTGCTGGCCGCCCGAAAGGAAAGCCGGATAGGTCGCAGCCTTGTCGGCGAGCCCGACACGGTCGAGCAGCACCATCGCGCGTTCGGCCGCCTCCGCCTTCGGCACGCCGAGCACATGGACCGGCACCTCGATGACATTATCCAGAAGCGTGCGGTGGGTCCAGAGGTTGAAGGCCTGGAACACCATGCCGAGCCGCGAGCGCACGCGTTCGAGCTGCTTGCGGCTCGCGGGCGTCCCGTCCGCCCTCATCGCGATCTCCTCGCCGCCGATCACGATCCGGCCCGAGGTCGGCGTTTCGAGGAAGTTGATGCAGCGCAGGCAGGTCGACTTGCCCGAACCCGAACCGCCGATGATCGCCACGACGTCACCACGGCGCGCCGTGAGCGAGACGCCCTTCAGCACTTCGAGGTGGCCGAAGGACTTGTGCAGGTTTTCGACCCGAATGGCCTCATCCGCCGTCGCGATCGCGCTCTGAGCAGGGTGGGCCGTAGCCAGGTCCATCATGCAGAATCTCTCCCAAACACTCCGACAGTAAGGTTCAGACTCGGAAATTATGCAAGCGTATAATTTCGGTCTTTTCTCTTCGGTGGATCCATGCCTATCTGGGCGCGACGAACCGAGCCGCCGGAGGAGGCCCCCCGATGACTGACCGCTCCTACGAGTTCACCCGCGCGATCACCCGGCGCCCGGGGCAAAGCATCATCCGCGGCCTGCGCGCGGTCGATACCGGCGCGCCCGATCTCGACCTGATGCTGGCGCATCACGCCGACTATGTCGCGACCCTGCGCGAGGCCGGCGCGACGGTGACCGAGCTGCCGCCGCTCGAGGACTTCCCCGACGCGCTCTTCGTCGAGGACACCGCACTCTGCCTGCCCGAAGGCGCGGTGCTGATGCGCCCCGGCGCACCGTCGCGGCTCGGCGAGGTCGCCCACATGGCGCCGGTCCTGCGCGACCTTTATGCCGACGTGCGCGTGATCGAGGGCCCCGGCTTCATCGAGGGCGGCGACATCCTCACCACCGGCCGCGAGGTCCTGGTCGGCCGCTCCGCCCGGACCGACGCGGCGGGAGTGGCGGAACTCGCCACGATCCTGAAGGACTGGGGCCGGCCCCTGCGCGAGGTCGCGACCCCGCCCGGCGTCCTGCATTTCAAGACCGACTGCTCGCTGCTCGACGGCGAGACGGTTCTTTCCACCGAACGGCTCGCGGCGAGCGGCTGCTTCGAGGGCTACCGGGTGATCCTCACCGCGGACGGGGAGGAGGCGGCGGCGAACGCGATCCGCTTCAACCGCTTCGTGCTGATGGCGGCCGGCTTCCCCGCCACCGCCGAGCGGCTCCGCAGGGCGGGCTACGAGGTCCGAGAGATCGGCAATTCCGAATGCGCCAAGCTCGACGGCGGCATGTCCTGCCTGTCGCTGCGGCTCTGACCGGGGCGGGCCCGTCAGCGGCGGCATGTAGCCGGGGGACGGCCCCGGCGCGGGGCGGATTTGAGTCGCGCGCGAATCCTGCTAGGTTGCTCTCCACGTGCGGACCTACCGAGGAGGGTCATCATGCATCCCGATCTTCGCGTGCAGCGCCGGGTGCTCGTCGCGTCCTACACACGGTATATGGTTGCGGACCGCGAATGGACCGTGGCCACTCAGGAGGCCCGGTCGTGGTTTCCCGCCGGAAAGCGGCCAACCTCACCGCTGCTCGGCGATCCCGGATCCCGGGTGCGGCGGCTCTACGAGGCGCGCGAGCGGGCACTTCAAAGACTGCTTCTGGCGCGCGAAAAGCTGGAGCGCGCCCGCCTCCGGCTGGACGAGCGTCGCCGCCGGGATGTCGAGGGCACCATCTATCTGCTGACCTGCTAGGACCTCGCCCGCTACAGCCCCCGGAATGCATTGCCCGGCCAAGGGATTCGCCGGACAATTTGCTACGCCGCCCGATCCGGGCAAGCGGAAAGGCCGATCACATGCGGGCAATGGTATTCGACGGACGCGCGCCGCGCCTCAGCCTCAGGGATGTTCCGAAGCCCGTACCAGGCGCGGATCAGGTCCTGATCCGGGTCGAGGCCTGCGGCGTCTGCCGCACCGATCTGCACGTCGTGGACGGCGAGCTGAAACACCCCTCGCTGCCGCTCATTCCGGGCCACGAGATCGTCGGCCGCGTCGAACGCACCGGCAACGCCGTGGCGGGTCTCCGGCCCGGCCAGCGGGTCGGCGTGCCCTGGCTCGGCCATACCTGCGGACATTGCGACTACTGCGCTTCGGCGCAGGAAAACCTCTGCGACGCGCCGGGCTTCACCGGCTACACGCTCGACGGCGGCTACGCCGAATACTGCGTCGCGGATGCAAGGTTCGTGTTTCCCCTGCCCGAAGAGGCCGAGGCCGCCGCCCTCGCGCCCCTGCTCTGCGCCGGCCTCATCGGCTACCGCAGCCTGAAGCTCGCGGGCGACGTCTCGCGCCTCGCGATCTACGGCTTCGGCGCGGCCGCGCATATCCTCTGCCAGATCGCGCGGCACCGGGGGATCGAGGTCCACGCCTTCACCCGCGACGGCGACACCGCGGCGCAGGACTTCGCCCGCAGACTCGGCGCCGTCTGGGCCGGCGGCTCCTCGGATACAACCCCCGAGACGTTCGACGCCGCCATCATCTTCGCGCCGGTCGGCGCCCTCGTTCCCCTTGCACTCAAAGCCGTCCGCAAGGGCGGGCGCGTGATCTGCGGCGGCATCCACATGAGCGACATTCCCGGCTTTCCCTACGCCGATCTCTGGGAGGAGCGGTCGATCCTCTCGGTCGCCAACCTGACCCGCGCGGACGGCGAGGAGTTCTTCCCCCTCGCCGCGCAGGCCGGCGTCCGGACGGAGGTCGTCAGCTACCCGCTCGACCGCGCGAACGAGGCGCTGGACGATCTGCGTGCCGGGCGGTTGCAGGGCGCGGCGGTGCTGACGCCGTAACCGCTTGATCCTTGGTCAGTTCCCGCCCGGACCCACGAGACGGATGGCTGCGGAGAAATCGACCCCCGCCTGCACGACCCGCGCGCGCGGCGTGATCAGGGCGGCCCGCCGCCGCGCCTCCATCGGCCCCTCGCCGCCGAGGACGCCGAGCGACTCGATATAGTCGGGCAGATGCCCCGACATCACCAGCCGCCAATCCATCGGAAGGTCGGGCGTGATCGCCTGGGCGAGCTGGTAGACCACGGTCGTGCAGTTCGCCGTCAGCGTGTTGTAGAAGGCGGGCTCGCGTTCCAGCCGCTGGGCCAGCGCGACATAGGACATGAACAACGTGCGGCGCTGCGCGGCATCGAGCTCGATCGGATAGAGGCTCACCTGCTCGCCGCGATGGTTCGTGCGCAGCTTGACGATGTCCTCCTCCGTCGCGGCGATCAGCACCAGTTCGAACTGGCGGAAGAAGCCGCCGATCTCGTTGAACGTCTCGCCCGCCTCGCGCCGGATCTCGACCGAGAACACCACATGCTCGCCGTCCTCGAAGCCGAAGCTCACCAGAAGATGCGCGATGTCCGGGCTGTCCCAGACCGAGGTCAGCATGTCCACGCTCTGCAGCCGGTCGAGATCGTAGGACGCGGTCGTCCAGCGTTCCTTCGCCTCGCTCGCGCTGACCCAGTCGAAGTCGCGCAGGTCTCGGAGCGTAACGGTATCGCCCGCCACCTCGGCCCGCACGCCGTGACGGACGTCGAAATCCCAGTCGCGGTCCTGGCGCGGGGTGATCGTCTGGTACCAGCCGCCGACGCCGAGCGCCGCCAACGCGAGGACCGCCCAGCCGGCGCGCCGCGAGCGGATCCGCGCCAGCCCCGCGGCGACCAATGCCCCGAGAAGCGCGCCCCAGCCAGCCAGGCGGGCGATCCCGTCGAGCTGGACCGAAAAGGCCGTCGCCGCCCAGGCGGCGCCCAGAAGGGCGACCGCCGCGAAGACGGAAACGCCGAAGATGCGAAACGTCCGTTTCATGCCGCCTGCTCCCTCTCGGAAATGGCGGGGTCTGGCTCCAGACCCCGCCGTCCCTCCACGCTCAGACCCGGTCGCTCGAGGCTTCGGCCAGAAGCCGCTCGGTGCGCGCATCCTCAAGCTTGTTGTAGATGCGGTCCGATTCCTCCTTGTCGCGCAGCGCCTTGGTGATCGAGGCCGTCGAATAGACCAGCATCAGCGCCGCCATCGCGTAGTAGCCCTTGGCGGAAAAGCTCGCCTCGAGCGAGTAGATGCCGCCTGCCATCATTACGACGGCGACGCCGAAGTTGAAGTAGGTGAAGGCGTTCCAGGCATTGGAAACCTTGGGCGCGTAATTGATCATTTGAACCTCCTGAGAATTTGTCGGCGTCACGCCTTTGTTGTGAACCCGCCCCGGCGCAAGCGCGCCGGAACAGGGATGTGCTCATGCGGCCGGTCCGCAGCGGCCGCGCTGCCGCGATCCGGCTCAGTTTACGCGGCCGCGGAGCCGTTCGAGCACCGCCGCCGCGTCCGGACGCAGCGGTGCGCCGCAGCCCGCCGCCGCGAGCCGCGCGCTGGTGGCCTCGGCGCTGGTGCCGGCCGAAAGCTCGGCCACCGCGGCCGCCGCCGCCTCCGCATGGGCCTGCCGCTCCTGCAGCCGGTCCAGCGTCGCCTCGGCCTCCTTCAGGCTCGCGAGGACACCCTGCGGGACCGTGCCGCGCAGCTTTTGCGACTTCGCCGTCGCATCGGCGAGCTGGAGCCCGCGCTGCAGGGTCCGGAGCCGCCCCTCGGCCAGCCCCACTTCCTCGCGCAGCCGCGCGATCTCGGCGCTGTAGGTCTCGATCGCCCGGTCGGTGGTGGTGCGCTCGGCCTCGAGCTGAGCAATCGCCGCGGCCGCCTCGGTCGCGAGATCCTCGCGGTCCATCCGCAAGGCCGCGACGGCGCGTCCCTCAAGGTCGTCGAGCTGCTGGGCGATGCGGGCGGCGGCCTTCTTCTCGCGCTCGCAATAGGCCATCACCACCGCGACCGACCGCCGCGCGCTTTCCAGCCCCTGCGCCGCGTCGCGCAGCTGCTGGCGCAGGATCGTGACCGCATTGGTGTCGGCCATCGCCTGCGCGGCGTCGTGGCCGTGGCCTCGGATCAGGGTCGTCAGCGTCTTGAACATCTTCGCCTCCCCAGTTATGAACCGTGTTCACAAACTTTATGCCCGAGTCGTGAACACCGTTCAATAATTTTCTGAACACCGTTCACGAAACAGTGAGGTTCCGTATGGGAAACAAACGCGAGGCCAGGCGCACCGATCTGCAGAACCGCCTGATCGCCGCCGCGGAAGCGCAGATCGCCGAAACCGGGCTGGCCGGCGTGAAGGCGCGCGAGGTCACGGCTAGGGCCGGCTGCGCGCTCGGCGCGCTCTACACCGCCTTCGACGATGTCGACATGCTGGTCCTCCATGTCAATTCGCGCACGCTCACCCGGCTCGGCGAGGCGCTCAAGACCGCCCGCGCGACCTGCGACGGCACGCCCGAGGAGGTGCTGCAGGCGCTCGCCGCCGAATATGTCCGTTTCGCGCGCGACAACCGCAGGCTCTGGTCCGCGCTCTTCGAACACCGCCTGCCGGAAGGGGTCGAGCCGCCGACCTGGCACAAGCGCGACCACGCCGTGCTGATCGAGGAGATCATCGCCCCGCTAGGCGCGCTGCGGCCCGATCTGTCCTCCAAGATGCTGCTGATGCGGGCGCGCACCACCTTCGCCGCGGTCCACGGCGTGGTGCAGCTGTCGCTGCAGGGGCGGTTCGTCGGCGTGCCGCAGGACAGCCTCGCCGCCGAGGTCACGGCCCTCGTCGACGCGATGGTACGCGGCGCGCATCTCGCGCGTCCGGGAGCATGACCGCCGGCCTTTCCGATTGCGATCCGCCAGCTTTGGTCATACCTTTTGACCAATCGCAGGAGATGCCATGCCCTTCCGCAAGGTCGAGCCCGAGAAGCTGTCGTACTCCGTCGTTCGCCAGATTGAGCGGCTGATCCTGCAGGGTATCCTGCGCCCCGGCGAACGCCTGCCGGCCGAGCGCGAGCTCTCCGAGCGGCTCGGCGTCTCCCGCCCGAGCCTGCGCGAGGCGGTGGCGGAGCTGCAGGAAGCCGGGCTCCTGACCGCCCGCGCCGGCGCCGGCATCTTCGTCGCCGAGGTTCTGGGCTCGGCCTTCGCTCCCGCGCTGATCCAGCTCTTCGCGAGCCATGAGGAGGCGGTCTTCGACTATCTCGACTTCCGCCGCGACCTCGAGGGGCTCGCCGCCGAGCGTGCTGCCCGGCTCGGCTCCGACACCGACCTGCAGGTCGTCGACGCGATTCTCAGCAAGATGGAGGCCGCGCATCTCAAGCGCGACCCCGCCGACGAGGCGCGGCTCGACGCCGAGTTCCACATGGCGATCATCGAGGCGAGCCACAATGTCGTCATGCTGCACATGATGCGCTCGATGTTCGACCTCTTGCGCCAGGGTGTCTTCTACAACCGCCAGGTCATGTTCAAGCAACGCATGACCCGCGACGCGCTGCTCGACCAACATCGCGCGATCAACGCGGCCATTCAGTCGCGCGAGCCCGAGGCTGCCCGTGCCGCCGTCGAGGCGCATCTGAGCTACGTCCGCCAGGCGCTCGAGGACGACCTCAAGGCGAGCCGCAACGAGGCCGTGGCGCAGCTCCGCTTCGAGCACGAGCAGGCGCGGCGCTGACGGCCATCAGGGGCAGGTATAGCCGCCGGTGACATCCATCACCGCCCCGGTGACGTAAGAGGCGTGGTCCGACAGGAACCACAGCACCGGCTCGGCCATCTCCTCGACGCTGCAGCTCCGACCCATCGGAACGCGGGTCAGGAACTCGTCGGCCCAGCCGGGATGATCCTTCATGTACTCCTCGTTCATTTCGGTGCGGGTGAAGCCCGGCCGCACGCAATTGACGCGGATCCCCTCGCCCGCGAGCTCCTTCGCGAGCCCCATCGTGAAGGTCTCGATCGCGCCCTTGGTCACCGCATAGTCGAGATAGCCCCCCGGCGCGCCGTGCTTCGCCGCCGCCGAGGAGATGTTGACGATCGCCCCGCCCGGCCCGCCGTTGCGCGTCGACATCCGCCGCACCGCCTCCTTGGCACAGTAGAACGGGCCGAGCACGTTGACATCGAAGATCCGCCGCGTCTTCGCGACGTCGAGATCCTCCACCCGTCCGGTGCTGCCCATGATCCCGGCGTTGTTCACCAGCGCCGTAACCGGGCCGAGCCGCTCGTCGACGGCGGCGAACATCGCGGCGACCTCACCCGGGTCACCGACATTGGCGCGCTGCGCGAAGGCCGCGCCTCCGTCGCGCCGCACCTCATCCACCACCGCCTCGGCGCACTCGCCGTTCGCAACGTAGTTCACGCAGACGGCCATTCCCCGCCGGGCGCCACCCCGGCAAACCGCGGCGCCAATGCCCCGGCTGCCCCCGGTCACCACAAGTACCGACATCGCTTCCTCCCTGGCTGGATGAGGAAGTCTAACACGGCGCGGCACACCGCTGGCGCCGCCCGGAAACGAAAAAACCCGGCGCGGAGCCGGGTTCCTTCACATGGTTCGGCTCTAAGCCTCAGTGCAGCTTGGCCTCGACCTCGCCGATCGCCTCTTCGATCAGCTTGCCGCGCTCGGCCGCGGTCATCTGCTTGGCGATCATCTCGCCCGCCGCCGCCACCGCGATGGTCACGGCGCGGTCGCGCACCTCGCGCACCGCCGAGGCTTCGGCCGAGGCGATCTGGTCCTCGGCCGCCGCCAGACGGCGCGCGATCGAGGCCTTGAGATCGGCCTTGGCCTGTTCGGCCGCGGCCATCGCCTCGCGCTTCGCGGTCTCGACGATCCGCACGGCCTGGTCCTGCACTTCCTTCTGCTTGCGCTCGTAGGAGGCGAGGATCGACCGCGCTTCGTCATGCAGCGCCCGCGCCTCGTCGAGGTCGGACTTGATGCCGGCCGCGCGCTTGTCCAGCAGCCCGCCAAGAAGCGCCGGCACCTTGAAGTAGACCAGCACGCCGACGAACAGCAGGAACGACAGCGTCACCACGAAATCGGTGTTCCGGAGCGAGAAGAACGGCCCCGTCGCCGCCAGGGCGGGCGTCGCGGCCAGGCTCAGGAAGATTGCGAGTGTCCTCATGTCCCTACCCTTTCAGCCGCGTGTCGACCGCTGCGGTCACGGCCGAGGCATCGGCCTTGCCGCCGAACGCCGCGACGATCTCCGCCGCCGCCGACTTGGCGACCTCGGCGACGTTCTCGACCGCATGGGCGCGGATCTCCTCGATCCGCTTGGCCGATTCCGCGGCCTTCGCGGCGATCTCGGCATCCGCCTTGGCGGTCGCGGCATCGAGATCCTCCTGGATCGCGGCCCGCGCCTCGGCGATGATCTTGTTCGCCTCGGCCCGCGCGTCGACGAGCGCCTGGTTGTAGGCCTTCTCGGCCTCCTCGGCCTTGAGCTTCAGTTCCTCGGCCGCGGCGATGTCGTTGGTGATCGTGCCCTGGCGGTCGGCCAGGATGCCACCGATCCTCGGCAGCGCGATGCGCGAGAGGATGAAATAGATGACGATCAGCGCGACGACGAGCCAGAAGATCTGGTTCGGGAACGTCGCGAAGTCGAGCTGCGGCATGCCCGCGGATTCGGCCGCGTGCCCTGCCGCTTCGGCCGCGTGGCCGACAGCTTCGGTTGCCGTCTCGGCAGCCTCATGCGTGGTGTTTGCCATCTCGGCCCCCTCGAAACCCGGAATTACAACCCGGATGGGCGCGAAGGCGCCCATCCGGCCGTAAGGATGGTTCTAAAGGATCAGACGGCGAACATCAGCAGGAGCGCGACGAGGAACGAGAAGATCCCGAGCGCTTCGGCGAAGGCGATGCCGATGAAGAGGGTCGCGGTCTGACCGGCGGCGGCCGACGGGTTGCGCAGCGCGCCGGCGAGGAAGTTGCCGGCAACGTTGCCCACCCCCATCGCGGCTCCGCCCATGCCCATGCAGGCCAGGCCAGCGCCGATGTACGCACCCATTTGAACGATAGAGCCTTCCATGTTCGTCACTCCTTACGGTTGGAATTGGCTGGAATTGGTTACCCTGACCTCAGTGGTGCGGATGCAGCGCATCCTTGAGGTAGACGCAGGTCAGGATGGTGAAGACATAGGCCTGGATGAAGGCCACGAGGATCTCGAGCCCGTACATCGCGGTGATCGCGATGATCGACAGCGGGGTCACGGCGACACCGATGCCCGAGATCAAAATGAGGGGAGCGAAGGCCGCGAAGACCTTGATCACGGCGTGGCCGGCCATCATGTTGCCGGCAAGTCGGATCGAGTGGCTGACGGGCCGCACGAAGTAGGAGATCACCTCGATCAGCGCGAGGATCGGGCGCAGCGGCAGGGGCGCCGAGGAGACCCAGAAGAGCCCGAGGAAGCCCGCGCCGTTCTTGACGAAGCCGACGATCGTCACGGTCAGGAACACCGCGATGGCCATCACGGCCGTGACCGCGATGTGGCTCGTGGTGGTGAAGGCCTTGGGCAGCAGGCCGAGGAAGTTCGAGAAGACGATGAAGCAGAAAAGCGTGAAGATGTAGGGGAAGAACTTAAGCGCGTCCTTGCCGGCGACATCCTCGACCATCTTGTGGATGAAGCCGTAGGCGAGCTCGGCGATCGACTGGATCCGGCTCGGGATGATCGCCCGGCCGCGGGTGCCGAAGACGAAGAGCCCGGTGATCGCGAGGATCGTGAGCGCCATCCAGAGCGTCACGTTGGTGGGCGTCATCATGCCGACCGTCTCGCCGCCGAAGAGCGGCTTGACGATGAACTGATCCATCGGATGGAATGCCAGACCTTCGCTTTGCGCTTCCGTCGCCACGTCTATTCCCCTTCGTCCCTGGCGGAGGTCCCCGCCGCCTGTGCGCCCTGGATCTCCCTGGCGGTGCGAAGCATCGTCTTCACCCCGGCCACGAAGCCCAGAAGTATGAACAGCACCAGAAACAGCGGCATGGTCCCGAAGACCGTGTCGAGCCCGTATCCGATGCCGAAACCGATGGCCAATCCGGCCACCAGCTCGATCACCATCCGCCAGCCTTGGCTCGCGGCAGAATAATGCTCGTCCGCGCGGGGCTTCGGCGCGCCAGCCTTCTTCGCCTCCGCGAGCCTCTTCTCCAGCGCCTGCAGGCGGCCGGGATCGGGTTCGTCGGACATCGAAAGCGCCCCCTCGGACAGTCGCCGGATTGCTAGTACCCCAAGGCGCGTGAGTCAATCCGGCTGTTCATTTGCGGCACGCCCAATAACACAATGATAAAGTTGAGTTATTCACCTGACGCCCCAACAGCGCGCTCGCGCGGCCCAGCCGCGCACTCCGCATTTCCGCCCCGAACCCATATTCAACCGCGCGGTTAAGGATCGCCCCGGCCCTTCCCGGCGCTTCCGCCCGGCGCGGCGAGGCGCTAGTCTCGCCGCCATGACTCTCGACGCCATCTTCGCGGCTCTCGCCGACCCGACCCGCAGGGCGATCCTCGCCATGCTGCTCGAGGACGACATGGCCGTGACCGATGTCGCCGAACCGTTCGAGATGTCGCTCGCGGCGATCTCCAAACACCTGACCGTGCTCGCCGAGGCCGGGTTGATCAGCCAGGAGCGGCGCGGCCGGGTGAAATGGTGCAAGCTCGAACCCGACGCGATGCGGGCGGCGACCGTGTGGATCCAGGGCTTCGGGCAGTTCGATCCGCTGGACTTCGACGCCTTCGAACGTTTCCTCGAAGTCGAAATGCCCGGCGACGACCCGTCAAACAGTTGAGCGCCCGCAAGCGGGCGCGAGTGTTGTCTCGCACCCGCCGCCAAGGCGGCGGGTGCTCGGCACGCCTCCGGCGGGGATGCTTTGAAAAGAAGAAAGGAACGGCAGTTGCCTCTTCTATTTTCCAAATATCCCCGCCGGAGGCAAACCGCACGAAGTGCCAGAAGGCGTGCGCCCGCCCTGCGGGCGCTCAATCCGGGTGCGCCGAACCGGGCCGCGCGCCGGCTTCCTCCTTGACGAGCAGCACCAGCGCCAGCGCGGTCAGGACAACGCCCGCGGCGACCCGCGCCGGCGGCGCGGCCTGGCCAAGCGCGATCTGCCAGAGGATCACCCAGGAGGGGATGAGATAGGTATAGGCCATGACCTTCGACGCCGGCAGCCGCAGCGTCGCGAACTGCAGGAGCACGAAGGTCGCGGCACTCGCAAAGACCGCCGTGTAGCCGAGCGTGATCCAGACGATCACCGGCAGCGCCGTCCAGTCGGTGGCGCGGATCGCGCCCCAGCCGTAAAGCGTCAGCAGGATCGCGCCTGCCACCAGCACGCCGAAGCTGAAGACCGTGGCGCTCTCGCCCCGGTTTAGGCGCCGGACCAGTGGGGTATAGAGCGCATGGGCCATGCAGCCGGCGAAATAGACCGCCTCGCCGCGGCCGACCTGCAGGTCGAGAAGCGCGGCCGGGTCGGCGCGGAAGATCACCCAGATTGCCCCCGCCGCGCCGATCGCCAGCGCCGCGGCGATGCGCGGCGTGGTCACCTGGCGCAGAAGCAGCCAGCCGAAGCCCGCCGAAAGCACGGGCGTCAGAGTGAAGACCGCCGCCGCGGAGACCGGGGCCGCGGTTTTCAGGCCCTCGAACATCAGCACGAAATAGGCCCCGAAGCTCGCCCCGAGCAGAAGGTAGCGCCACGGTGCCGCCAGTGCGGCGCGCGGCACCCCGCCCCGCGCCCGGACGACCGCGCCGATGATCGCGCCCGCCAGCACGAAGCGCAGGGCGGTGAAGGCGGTGGGCGCGATCTCGTTTGCCATCATCGCGCCGAGCGGGAACGACCCGGCCACCAGCGCCGAGAAAAGCAGCATCGCCAGATGGCCGCGCGTCGCCTGGCTCATCGGCCTAGCACATCCCGCAATCGCGCGCGTCTTCCTTCAGCGCCTTGAGGAACAGCTGGATCCGGGGCGTGCGGTGCAGATCGACATGGGTGACGAGCCAGAGCGGGCTGCTCCAGTCGTCGCGCTGCGGCAGCGCCTCGACCAGCCCCTCCTCGCGCCGCGCCGCGAGGACCGGCAGGAAGCCGATGGCGGCGCCGGACCGGATCGCCTCGCGCACCGCCTCGGCCTCGTTGGTGCGAAAGGCGATCGCGGCATCGGGCACCTTCGCGGCGAGCCAGCGGTGGAAGGGCGCGCGGCTGTCGGGATCGGCCGGGCCGATGAAGCGGTGACCGGCGAGGTCGGCCTCGTCCGCCGGCAACCCGTGCGCGGCGACATAGCTCTCGGCGGCGTAAAGTCCGGTCCGCTGGGTGCAGAAGGCCTGCACGACGTTGTCGGGCTCCTGCGGCTTGCCGCCGGCGCGGATCGCCACATGCGCCTCGCCATACTCCAGCCGGAAGAGCCGCGCGTCGCTGATGTAGCGCACCCTCAGGCCGGGAAACTCGGTCTGCAGCCGCAGCAGCGTCGGCGTCACCAGCTCGGCCAGCCCCGGCAGCGAGGTCACCACGAGCTCGCCCGAGATCTCGGTCGCGGCACCGGTGATGCGGGCGGCGAGATGGGCGAACTGGTCCTCGGTGGTCTGCGCGACCTTCAAAAGCTCCTGCCCGGCCTCCGTCGCGGTATAGCCGCGCGGATGGCGCTGGAAGAGCTTGGCGCCGAGCCGCGCCTCCAGCGCGTCGATATGGCGGATCACCGTGGCGTGGTGGACGCCCAGCACCTCGGCCGCGCCAGAGACGGTGCCGACGCGGGCGACCTGGAAGGCAGTGCGGATCTCGTCCCAGTTCTCGAAGGTCATATATGTGCGCCTATCAACAGAATTGGTGCGATCATGCCAGTTGTGTTCATAATGGCAATGAACATTTTGGTGACCAGACACCGAAACCGCAAGGATACCGACATGACCAGCATTCTCCGCATCGAGACATCGATCAAGGGCGAGGCCTCCGTCTCCCGCAAGCTCACCGACCGCATCGTGGCGCGTCTCACCGACGCCGCACCCGGCGCCCGAGTCACCGTGCGCGACCTCTCGGCCGGCGTGCCGCAGATCGACGGCGCCTGGATCGGCGCGGTCTACACCCCGGCCGAGGCGCGCACCCCCGACCAGGACCGCATCGCCGCCTATTCGGACACGCTTCTCGACGAGGTGAAGGCCGCCGACGTGCTGGTGATCGCACTGCCGGTCTACAATTTCGGCCTGCCCGCGCAGCTCAAAAGCTGGATCGACCACCTCGCGCGGAAGGGCGAGACCTTCCGCTACACCGAGAAGGGTCCGGAGGGCCTCCTGACCGGCAAACGCGCGATCGTGGCGCTTTCTTCCGACGGCACGAAGATGGGCAGCGAGATCGACTTCGCCTCGGGTTACCTGCGCCACATGCTCGGCTTCTTCGGCATCGCCGATGTCGAGTTCATTGCAGCCGACCGGATGGTCTTCGATCCCGAAGCGACGCTGAAGGCGGCGGAAGCGGAGGTCGACCGGCTCGCGGCCTGAACCTGCCACGACGATGCCGCAATCGTCGCCATGATGGGGCCATGCGAATCCTTTTCGAAACCGACGACCGGCTCATCATCGAGGACAAGCCCCTGTTCCTGGGGCTTGTCCTTGTGTTGTTCACCCTGAGCTGCGTCGGCTGGACCGTCAACGAGGTGCTCGCCGGCGCCTATCTGCGCGCGGCGCTCGCCTTCGCCGTCTCGCTCGGCCTCACCGCGATCGCCGCGCTCGCGGTCGAGCGGGTATGGCTGGTCCTCGACCGCGCCGCGGGGCGCATCGAGTTCCGCCGCCGCAACGCCCAGGGTTTCAGCACCGAGAGCTTCCCGCTCGCCGACCTCGCTCCGGACGGCGTGCTGGTCCAGAGCCATGACGACACCCACCGCCTCGCGCTGCGGCTCGCCTCGCGCGACAAGCCGGTGCCGATGACCTGGTATTACCAGAGCGGCAATCACATTCGCCGCTGCGCCGAAACCACCAGCCGCTGGCTCCGGGACTGAGAACGGCTTCGCCGCGCGGCCCCGGCCCTCAACGTCCGGCGATCTGGCGCGCCACGACCCGTGCGTCGTCCCCCACCCCGCAGAGCAGCGCCGAGCGGCGCGTGCGCATGAAGTGCAGGCCGACGAAATAGAGGCCCGGAACCGCCGTGCTGGCACCATCCGACTGGAGCGGGAAGCCGTCGGCGTCGAAGGCCTCGGGCCAGGGCAGCCAGGAGAGATAGTCGGGCCGGAAGCCACCGGTAAATATCACCGTGCCGAAGGGCCGAAGGTCGACGGAGTCGATCACCGGGGCCTCGAACGGCTCCGGATCAGGCAGGTCGGGAAAGGCGATCCCCGCCGTGGCGGCGAATCCCGCGAAATGGTCGCGCAAGAGCCGGAACTTCTCGTCGCCCCATGCGACGCTCTCCGCAAGGTCCGGGGCAAAGCGCGCCCGATCCCCTTCCACCCCGAGGAAACGGCCCACCAGCGTGATCTCCTGCGCGGCGAGGGTCCGGTAATGCAGGTCATGGCCACCGCCGTGCCCCGAGGCGAGGACATTCGCGAACAGCCGCGCCTCGGGCGGCAGCGTGGTTGCGTCGACATCCAGAAAGCCCGACTCGATCAGCCACCACATCAGGTCCCGCTCGCCGATGCGGCGCGGCGCCCAGGGCGCCCGCCCGCAGGACAGAACCACGGTCCGCCCCGCCGCCGAGAGTTCCTCGGCGAGCTGGCAGCCGGTCTGGCCGCTGCCAACGATCAGGACATCGCCCTCCGGCAGGTCCGCGACCGCCGTATATCCGGAAATGTCGATTCCACGCAGGTGCGCTGGTAGCCCGCCGCTGCCGGGCAACACATGGGGCTTCTGGTAGGCGCCCGTCGACACCACGAGGTTGCGCGCACGCAGCACCGCGCTCCCGTCGATCTCCACCTCGAACCCGCCCCCGGCAATCCTCCGGACCGCTGTGACATCGACTCCGGTCCGGACCGGGCAGCCGAAGGATGCCGCGTAGCGTTCCAGATAGGCCACGATCTCGTCACGCGGCATGAAGCCGTCGGGATCGTCGCCGTCATAGGGAAAGTCCGGCAGCTGCACCGACCAGTTCGGCGTGACGAGGCAGAACTTCTCCCACCGGTTGGCCCAGCCCGCGCCGATCCGGTCGCGCTCCAGCACCAGATGGTCGACGCCGCGCTTGCCCAGCTCATGGCTCGCCGCCAGCCCCGCCTGACCTGCGCCAACGACGACCGTATCCACGACCTCCACGCCTAGCCTCCCGTCCTTACAAGCCCCCAGCCTAGCCCTATCGCCCCCGTTTGCACACCGCGCCGGGCAAAACGCCCCATACCCCGCGAGACAACGCTCGCTTGACTCGCCCGCCCCGCTCGCCTAAATCCTCCCGGATTCCGGAAGTTCCGTGCTTCCGGTCCCCGCAGATCAGGGGATCGCCACCAGTCAGCGCGTTGCGCCCACTGGTGCGATTTGCGTTTGGGCGCTTCCTCACTATCTGAGGGGCGGGAAAGTCAACGAGGCCAAGGAGGGCCGCGAGATGTTCGAGAACCTGTCAGAACGCCTTGGCGGCGTCTTCGACCGGCTGACGAAACAGGGCGCCCTCTCGGCCGAGGACGTCAAGGCCGCGCTGCGCGAGGTGCGCGTCGCGCTGCTCGAAGCCGACGTCTCGCTCCCAGTGGCCCGCGACTTCGTCAAGGCGGTCGAGGCCAAGGCCACCGGCCAGGCGGTCACGAAATCGGTCACGCCGGGCCAGCAGGTCGTCAAGATCGTCCACGACGCGCTCATCGACGTGCTGCGCGGCGCCGAGGATCCCGGCGCGCTGAAGATCGACAACCCTCCCGCGCCGATCCTGATGGTGGGCCTGCAGGGCTCGGGCAAGACCACCACCACCGCGAAACTCGCGCGCCGCCTCAAGGAGCGCGAGAAGAAGCGCGTCCTGATGGCCTCCCTCGACACCAACCGCCCCGCCGCTATGGAGCAGCTCGCCATCCTCGGCACCCAGATCGGCGTCGACACGCTGCCGATCGTCAAGGGCGAAAGCGCGGTGCAGATCGCCAGGCGCGCCAAGCAGCAGGCGACGCTCGGCGGCTACGACGTCTACATGCTCGACACCGCCGGCCGCCTGCATATCGACGAAGTCCTGATGGACGAGGTCCAGGCCGTCCGCGATGTCGCGAAGCCCCGCGAGACGCTCCTCGTCGTCGACGGCCTCACCGGCCAGGACGCGGTCAATGTCGCGACCGAGTTCGACGCCAAGGTCGGCATCTCCGGCGTCGTCCTCACCCGGATGGACGGCGACGGCCGCGGCGGTGCCGCCCTGTCCATGCGCGCGGTCACCGGCAAGCCGATCCGCTTCGTCGGCCTCGGCGAGAAGATGGACGCGCTCGAGACCTTCGAGGCCGAGCGCATCGCCGGCCGCATCCTCGGCATGGGCGACATCGTGGCGCTGGTCGAGAAGGCCCAGGAAACGCTCGAGGCCGAGCAGGCCGAGCGGATGATGAAAAGGTTCCAGAAGGGCCTTTTCAACATGAACGACCTCAAGTCGCAGCTCGAGCAGATGCTCAAGATGGGCGGCATGCAGGGCATCATGGGGATGATGCCGGGCATGGGCAAGCTGTCCAGGCAGATGGACGAGGCCGGCTTCGACGACACGGTGCTCCGCCGCCAGATCGCGCTGATCAACTCGATGACCAAGAAGGAGCGCGCCAATCCCGACCTCCTGCAGGCCAGCCGCAAGAAGCGGATCGCCGCCGGCGCCGGCCTCGAGGTGAGCGAGGTCAACAAGCTTCTGAAGATGCACCGCCAGATGGCGGACATGATGAAGAAGATGGGCAAGATGGGCAAAGGTGGCATGCTCAAGCAGGCAATGAAGGGCATGATGGGCGGCAAGGGCGCGATGCCCGACATGAACGACCCCAAGGCGATGGAGGAGGCCGCCAAGGCGCTGAAATCCGGCATCGGCGCCGGCATGGGCGGCGGCCTGCCCGGCGGGCTCGGCGGCATGAACCTGCCCGGCGGCCTCTCGGGCCTCGGCTTCGGAAAGAAGAAATGACCCATCGGGTAACGCAGGACGCCGAAGGCCGTCCGGTCCTCTGGACCGAGCGGCTGCGCCTGCGCGTACCCAACGACCGTGATCTTTCGCCCTCGGCCCGGTTCTGGGCGTCCAAACGCTCGCATCTGATGGGTGGCCCGTGGACGTATGAAAAGACGCGCGAAAGCTATCTCGACATACTGGACCAGTGGCAGCGCCACGGCTTCAGCCTTTTCACAGTGACTTTCCACGACAGTGACAAGGGAATCGGCGCCATCGGCCCGGTCTACCCTGAGACCCATCCCGAACCCGAACTCGGCTGGAGCCTCTGGAACGAGGCGAACGAGGGCCGGGGCCTCGCCTTCGAAGCCGCCTCGGCGGCGCGCGACTGGTTCTTCGCCACCAGCGGGTTCCGGACCGCCGTGTCCTACACAGACCCCGACAACGCCACCTCGCACCGCCTCTGTGAACGGCTCGGCGCGGTCGTCGATCCAGACGCCCGCCATCCTTACGGCGACGAACCGACGTTGACGTGGCGCCATGATGCCGGGAGGGCCGCATGACCCCTCCCACGCTCCAAACCGACCGCCTGATCCTCCGCGCCCCGAAGCTTTCTGACTTCGAGCACTGGGCGGCCTTCTTCGCCTCTCCCCGCTCGGTCCCCGAACGCGGCATGATGAGCCGGGACGAGGCGTGGAAGAACTGGGCCGCCGATGTGGCCCTCTGGCCGCTCAAGGGCTACGGCGCCTTTGGCCTCGACGACCGCGCGACCGGCGCCTATGTCGGCGAGGTCGGCATCTACGAATTCGCGGGCTATCCCGTACCCGAACTGGGCTGGTTCGTGATCCCCGAAGCCGAGGGCAAGGGCTATGCCGCCGAAGCCGCCCGCGCCGTGATGCTCTGGGTGCGCCGGACCCTCGGCTGGGACCGGCTGATCAACATCGTCGACTCGGCCAACGACCGGTCCATCGCGCTCGGGCTGAAGCTCGGCGGCGTGATCGACCCGACCATCCCCGGCACCGATCCCGGAGACGTGGTGATCGTCCACGACATCAGGGGGCTGGCATGACACCAGTGCTCGCCAATACCCCGGTGATCGAGACCGAACGGCTCGCCTTACGCGCGCCGGCGGCCGCCGACTGGCCGGCCTGGCGCGGCTTCGCGATGTCGCCGCGCTCGGCCTTCATCCGCACCGAGGAGTTGGACGAGGGTCTCGCCTGGCGCGCCTTCGGCCATGTGATCGGCCACTGGGTCCTGCGCGGCTTCGGCATGTTCGTGTTCACCCTCAAGGGGACTGACGACGCCCTCGGCATGGCCGGCCCCTGGTACCCGGCGGGCTGGCCCGAACGTGAAATCGGCTGGACCGTCTGGAGCGAGGCCGCCGAGGGCAAGGGCTACGCCCGCGAGGCGGCGGCGGCCGCGCGCGACCACGCCTTCTCCGTCCTCGGCTGGACCACGGCGGTGAGCTACATCCACCCCGACAATGTCCGCTCGATCGCGCTCGCCGACCGGCTCGGCGCAACGCGTGACGAGAAGGCGGCGCATCCCTCCGACCGCCCGACCCTCGTCTACCGCCACCCCGCTCCGAGGATGCGCGCATGACGGTGACGCTCACCATCCCCGAACTCGCGACCGCGCGGCTCACGCTCAGGGCGCCGCGGCTCGACGACTTCGGCCATTACGCCGAGATCCTGATGTCGGACCGCGCCGCGCATATGGGCGGCCCCTTCGATCGCCACGCCGCCTGGCTCGACTTCGGCGCCGAGACCGCGAGCTGGCAGCTGCGCGGCTACGGCCCCTTCGCGATGGAGGACCGCGCGACCGGTCGCTTCGTCGGCATGTCGATCCTGCATTACGAGATCACCGACCCCGAGCCCGAGCTCGGCTGGATGACCACCGAGGAGGCCGAGGGCCAGGGCTTCGCCTACGAGGCCGCGGTCGCCACCCGCGACTATGTCTTCGACCGGCTCGGCTGGGACAGCATCGTCTCCTACATCGCGCCGGGCAACCGCCGCTCTGTGGCGCTCGCCGAACGGCTCGGCACGCGCCTCGACGCCGAGGCCGCGCGCCCCGAGGCCTGCCCCGGCTGCCTCGTCTACCGCCACGACCGGGAGCCCCGCGCATGACCGTTCCGGCTTCTTCATTGCCCCAATACCCCGGGGTCCGGGGCAGCGCCCCGGTCCCGCCCCAGCCGCTTGCGCCGTCGGCACGCCGTCTGTACGCGCGCTGCAGGCAGGCGGCACGCAAAACCGCCCCCCGTCCCCAGTCCCGGAGGCCCGAATGAGTGACCCGACGACCCGCGCCGCGAGCCTCCTGAAGGGCCACCGCGACTCGATCGACCGGCTCGACGCGATCCTGGTCTACACGCTGGCCGAGCGCTTCAAGCACACCCAGGCGGTGGGCCGGCTCAAGGCCGAGCACGACCTGCCGCCCTCGGACCCGATGCGCGAGGCCAGCCAGATCGAACGGCTCCAGCGGATGGCGCTCGACGCCGACCTCGACCCCGAATTCGCCAAGAAATTCCTGAGCTTCATCATCTCGGAAGTCATCAGGCATCACGAGCAGCTACAGAAATAACCAAGGAATGACAGGCACTTCGCCTGCGTCACAGCCAGATATAGGAGAACTGACATGGCTATGAAGATCCGCCTCGCCCGTGGGGGCTCCAAGAAGCGCCCGCACTACTCGATCGTCGCCTCGGACAGCCGCATGCCGCGCGACGGCCGCTTCCTCGAGAAGCTCGGCACCTACAACCCGCTCCTGCCGAAGGACAGCGAGGAGCGCGTTAAGATGAACATGGAGCGCGTCCAGTACTGGCTCTCCCAGGGCGCCCAGCCGACCGACCGCATCGCCCGCATGCTCGAAGCCGCCGGCGTCCGCGAGAAGGCCACCCGCGCCAACATGAAGAAGGCCGAGCCGGGCGCCAAGGCGAAGAAGCGCGCCGAGGAGAAGGCCAAGAAGGCCGCCCCGGCCGAAGCGTCCGAATAAGGCGCTGAACCATGATGGTCGGCTTCTTCCTGCGCCGGTTCGTCACCTTCGCGCTCTGCGGGGGCGCGTTCTGGCTCGGGATGAAGACCGACCGGCTCATGGTCCCCGAACCGGCCGCCGCCGCGGTGGCGGCCGCCTGCCCGGAGGCGGCGGATGGCAACTGACCGGATCTGCGTCGGCGCCATTTCTGGCGCTTTTGGCGTCAAGGGCGAGGTGCGGCTGAAAAGCTTCTGCGCCCAGCCCGAGGCGATCGCCGCCTATGCCCCACTTTACACCGAGGATGGCTCGCGCAGCTTCACCGTGAAGATCACGCGCGAGGTCCCCGGCGGCCTCGGCGCGCGGCTCTCGGGCGTCACGACCAAGGAGGAGGCCGACGCGCTGCGCGGCGTGTCGCTCTTCGCCGACCGTTCGAAACTGCCGAACCTGCCAGACGACGAGTTCTACCATGCCGACCTGATCGGGCTCGAAGTGCTCGATACCGGCGGCCAGCGGCTCGGCACGGTCCGGGCGGTCTTCAACCACGGCGCGGGCGACATCCTCGAGATCTTCGCGCCGGGCCGCAAGACCGCGCTCCTTCTGCCCTTCACCAAGGCCATCGTGCCGACCGTCGACCTCACCGCCGGCCGGATCATCGCCGACCCACCGGAGGAAAGCGAGTGACGGAGGCGGACAAGCCGAAGTCCCATGGGCGCTTGCGGGTGTCCGTCTCGGCGCGGCCGCGCGATCTCATGGAAGAGCCGCTGCGTCTGAAGGGCGCCTGGACGGCTCGGATCATCACCCTTTTCCCCGAGGCCTTCCCCGGCACGCTCGGCCTGTCCCTCACCGGCAAGGCCCTGCAGGACGGGCTCTGGGGGCTCGAGACGATCCCTTTGCGCCCCTTTGGCATCGGCAAGCATCGCAATGTCGACGATACGCCCGCAGGCGGCGGCGCGGGCATGGTCCTGCGCGCCGATGTCGTGGCAACCGCCTTCGATCAGGCTGCCATCGGCACGCCCCCTGACCGTGCCAAGTGGCCGGTGGTTTATCTCTCCCCTCGCGGCAAACCTTTCGATCAGGCCATGGCCCGGCGCTGGGCCGGGACCGAGGGGATCACCCTGCTCGCCGGAAGGTTCGAAGGCGTCGACCAGCGCGTCCTCGATCACTACGCGGTCGAGGAGGTCAGCCTCGGCGACTTCGTCCTGACCGGCGGCGAGATTGCCGCGCAGGCGATACTGGATGCGGTAGTGCGGCTCCTGCCCGGCGTCCTAGGCAACGCCGCCTCGACCGAGGAAGAAAGCCATTCGCACGGGCTGCTGGAGCACCCGCAATACACGAGGCCCGCGGTCTGGGAGGGGCGCGAGATCCCACCCGTCCTCATGTCCGGCCACCACGGCGAGATCGCGAAATGGCGGCGCGCCGAGTCGGAGCGGCTGACGAAGGCGCGTCGGCCGGACCTCTGGGCAGCGCGGAAGGAAGGGGCGAACAAGTGACGCGCCGGTGTCTTGCCGCGTAGCGCGACCCAGCCTTCGGATTTCATCCGCCTCGTTGACGACCGGAAGTTGCGACCGTCACTGCGCCTGGATTGACTCCAGGAATTTGACCAGAGCGGTCACCCGCCCGAGTGCAAGCGCCTGCGCATCGACGTCATGGGGAACGGACTGCGACCGTTTAGCCGCGGTTTCAAAATAGCGATCGCCCCAGATCGGCATGTCTCGGTCCCCGTGAGGATTTATCATATTCCGCCCGTCAATGATCTCTTGAATTGTCCCGGTCGGGAATTGGCCGCTGTATCGAGCGGAGATTTGTGTCAGATCGGGCGGTTTCTTTTCGAGGACTGCGGCTACTGGACCGTCCCCGTGCGCTTCCGCACCGTGGCAAGACGCACAATGGGCCGTGAACTCTGCGTGGCCCAACTCGATCTGGGCGGCTTCGTCGAATGCCAGAGCCGCGCCGGTCCACGCGCCGACTGCGACGCTCACTCCTGCCGCAATTGGCGCGGCACGGCCGACAAATCTGAAAAGATGCATTTTTTCCTCCTTTGCCACATGCCGATGAACGAATGCCAATCGGTCGAGATCCACGACCAAGCCGGGGTCGCCTCAACGCCGTTGGTCTCAACACTTCGGCGTACCGCCGGAACGTGTAGTCAGGATTCTGACCACCATGCTCCACTCGTGATGCGACGCACTGATATGCATCAGTCGGCACGGCCGTTTCTGAGCAAGTGTGCTGGGTTGAGAATGCGCCGCCGTTCTGTTCCACCCTCGATCCGCAGGAACTGACCATGTACAGCAGCCCAACCCTGCTTGATCGCTCGCGGCGACGTGACCGCCTCGGATGATGAACTGCGCCGCGGCGCCCGGCAAAATTCGCTTGATCGCAAGGCGTAGCCCCCCTATACCCCGCCCGTCCGGGGCTCTCGCGAGTCGTCCGGACCTGTCGTTTATTGGCCAGGGCCCTTCGCTTTCTTCGGCAAGGTGCGGCCCCAGGGCGGCAGCAACAAGGAATGACGACCTGATCTCTGGCGGGCGCTCATGCGGACCCGGAAGAAGACCGAGAGCTCTGAGGCGCGCACATCTTCGCGGACAGAACCGCGAGCATTGGAAAGGATCACGCGATGAACCTGATCGCGCAAATCGAAGCCGAGCAGATCGCCGCTCTCGGCAAGTCCATCCCGGACTTCAAGGCGGGCGACACGATCCGTGTCGGCTACAAGGTGACCGAAGGCACCCGCACCCGCGTGCAGGCCTACGAAGGCGTCTGCATCTCCCGCAAGGGCGGCTCGGGCATCGCCGCCTCGTTCACCGTCCGCAAGATTTCCTTCGGCGAGGGCGTCGAGCGCGTCTTCCCGCTCTACTCGACCAACATCGACTCGATCGAGGTCGTGCGTCGTGGCCGCGTGCGCCGCGCCAAGCTCTACTACCTGCGCGACCGCCGCGGCAAATCCGCCCGGATCGCCGAAGTTACCAACTACAAGCCCAAAGACGCGGCCAAGGCCTGAGGAGCGGGACCATGAGAAAAGACATTCACCCCGACTACCACATGATCGACGTCAAGATGACGGACGGCACGGTCTTCAAGGTCCGCTCGACTTGGGGCAAGGAAGGCGACCAGATGGCGCTCGACATCGACCCGCTGGCGCATCCCGCCTGGACCGGCGGCTCGGCCAAGCTGATGGACACCGGCGGCCGCGTGTCGAAGTTCAAGAACAAGTATGCCGGCCTCGGCTTCTGAGCCAGCCGCATCGAAACACAAAGCGCCGCCCCCTCGGGCGGCGCTTTCATTTTGGTCGGCCCGCACGTCGGGACCGGCGGGTCGGGGCCCGCGCTCAAAGCGCCTCGGCGCAGCTCGCCCCCTTCGCGATGGCCTCGGCCGCCCCGAGCAGGCTGAAGCCGGCGATCGCCGTGCCGGCGGCGTCGCGGACCGCGAGATCGGGCTGACCCTCAGCCCCGATCCCGGTCGCCGCGGCCAACGCGGATTCGAGGTCGGAAAACGCGGTGCCGGTTTCGTCCGTTAAGAGGATCGCAAGACCGTCGATCCGTGCCGCGAGGCTCACCGGCGCGGCGGCGCCAACCGCGATTTCCACGTTGCCCGCGCCGTCCTGCCAGCTTCCGGGAACCTCGGTCCACTCGAAGGACTCGATGGTCGCGAAGGCCCGGTCTGGCAGGTGGACGAAGGTGAGCTTCGCGCCGGAGTCATCCACGGCCGAGGTGGTGACAAGGCAGCTGTCGTCGCGCCCCATCACGGTCCAGGCCGAATGTTCCTCGATGAAGGCGGCGGCCGAAAGCGTGGCGGGCGCAGCAATCAGGGTCAACGCCGCGGCTACGGCGCATTGCAGTCGTCTCAAGTTCAGGTCTCCCGTTCGCCCCCGCGCGGCAAAAGCATCAGAACGACGGAAACCGCAACCGGGAATTGAGCCCCGGCAAGCCGCCGGCGCTTTTTTCGGGCACGGCGGCATGCCTGCGGCACTCCGCATGGCATTCGCGCCACGAAAGTGGCACGAACACATGGGTGGCAGCTTCCTCCGGGTAAAAACACCACCTATAGTGGCGCCAACAAGGGCAGCAGCGGTGCCCGCCGGCGAAGCGAGGGCAGATTAGTGGCGCATATCATCGTCGTTGGCAACGAGAAGGGCGGCTCCGGCAAGTCGACCACCTGCATGCATGTCGCGACCGCGCTTTCCAGGATGGGACACCGGGTCGGCGCCCTCGACCTCGACCTGCGCCAGCGGAGCTTCGGCCGCTACATCGAGAACCGGATCGCCTTCTGCCGCAAGCAAGGGATCGAGCTTCCGACCCCCGACTACCGCGAACTACCGGAGATCGACCAGGCCAGCCTCGCGGCCGGCGAGAACGTCTACGACCGGCGCCTGTCGGCAGCCGTGGCCGGGCTCGAGCGGGACGTGGACTTCATCGTGATCGACTGCCCCGGCTCGCACACGCGGCTGAGCCAGGTTGCGCATTCGCTCGCCGACACGCTGATCACGCCGCTCAACGACAGCTTCATCGATTTTGACCTCTTGGCGCGTGTCGACCCCGACACGAGCCGGGTCACCGGCCCGTCGATCTATTCGGAGATGGTGTGGAACGCGCGCCAGCTGCGGGCGCGGGCGGGGTTGAAGCCGATCGACTGGATCGTGTTGAGGAACCGGCTTGGCGCACAGCAGATGCACAACAAGCGCAAGGTCGGCGCGGCGCTGGAGCAGCTGTCCAAACGGATCGGGTTCCGCGTCGCGCCGGGCTTCACCGAGCGGGTCATCTTCCGCGAGCTGTTTCCGCGCGGGCTGACGCTGCTGGATCTGCGCGATGTCGGCGTCGAGGGGCTGAACATCTCCAACGTCGCCGCCCGGCAGGAAGTGCGGGACCTCGCACGCGAGCTGAATCTGCCCGGCGTCGAGGTCGATTTCTGAGGCCGTTCAGGCTACGCGCGGCATCCGGCGCGCGCGGCGGCAGAACACGGTCGGACGCGCGATTTGATCCCCGCGTTCCTCGCCTTTCTCGGTTCCCATATGGATCAGACGCAGTTCGAACGCGTCAGGCTCCTCCGCCTTACGACGCGAGATACAGTGCAGGATGGCCGCCATGATTTTCATTTGTTGTGGTCCTTCGCATCTGCGTGCCCCTCACAATCGAGCCTGACCGCGATCCATGTCCGAATAGTGGCGCCCTAGCGGTCATTCGGAGGATTTCCGGTGAATGCAGCGCCCTCTCGATGCCCAGCCGAATACAATCCGTCAGAGCGAGTCGCTTTGTTCCCGCAGCAGATTCAAGGCGGCCCCGGTTACGCGCCCCCGCCGGGCGCAATTGTGGCAATGGGCGGGCGCGTCGACTGAGGTGGATGCCGGCCGGCGCACGCGCCAAACGCCTTGCAAACAAGGGTGGGAGCGCCCGGCGAGCGCTCGGAGGCGGTTACGAACCGCCCCGAAATCGGTGAAGCTCAGGCGTAATTGAACCACCATTTTGCCACAAAAAATTACTAGCGTTCACGGGGTGCCTTGCGAGTTTCGTCCCTGTGCAGCGCGGCGGCGGACTTGCTATCGCCCATCGGAGCAATGAGACCCATGACGGCTCAACGCATGACAGTTCCCGGCCTGCCCCCTGGCACCCCCCACGGTGCCAGGTCCGGCGATCTCATGCCTCGCCTGAGGGCTCTGGAGGCCATCGCTCCCGGCATCGGCTTCGGCGTCCTGCTCACCGATTACGAGGGCACCACGGACTTTCTGGCGAACAGGGCACTGCCGCCGCTGACGCAGGACGATCAGCCGCCGCGCAGCTTCCAGCGCATCGCCGAACTCAGGAACGGCGGCTTCTACGAGCACATGCAGGTGTTCGTCAGCACGCCGGGGCTCCGCCTCACCCGCGACCACGTCAGCAAGCTGATGGTCGCCGCCCTCGACATCCTGTCATGCCTCGACCGGTCCGCCGGTCAGGTCCTCTCGTCGCTCGAGCATCTGCGCGAGGGGCATAACGATCGCAACCGTAACTAAGGAGCCCTCGAAGATGCTTGAGAACGCACCCTTCCTGACCTCCGCGAACACGACGCTTGCCAGGCTCACGTCGGAGTTCTCCGAACTCGCCGACACGCTCGACCGGCTTGGAGCGGCCGCCGATGCGCGCACCGCGTCGCGCGCGGCGGGGCTTAAATCGCGCCTTCAGTCCTTTTCACCGCGGATCACGCTCGTCGGCCAGGTCAAGGCCGGCAAATCGGCGCTGACCAACGTGCTCGCCGCCTCGCCCGGTCTCCTGCCCTCCGACGTCAACCCCTGGACATCGGTGGTAACCACGCTGGCGATCAACACGCGGGCGCCGGCGGATCCGACGGGCCCTGCCAACACCAAGGCGCGCTTCACCTTCTTCAACCGTGACGAATGGGACAATCTCGTCGTCAACGGCGGTCGGCTCGGCGAGCTTGCCGAGCGTGCCGGCGCCGAGGACGAGCTGATTGAGATCCAGCGCCAGATCGACACGATGCGGAAGACGACCGAGGCGCGACTCGGCAAGCATTTCGAGCTGCTCCTGGGGCAGAACCATTCCTACGGCTATGTCGATCACGAGCTGGTGGAGCGCTACGTCTGCCTAGGCGACGGGCCCGACCTTTCCGATGCCGGCGCCGCGACCGGGCGGTTCGCCGACATCACCAAATCGGCCGAGTTCTACCTCGACGTTCCGGAATACGATTTCTCGATGACGCTGTGCGACACGCCCGGGGTCAACGACACCTTCCTGATCCGCGAGCAGATCACCCTGCGCAGCCTGCGCAATTCCGATCTCTGCGTCGTCGTGCTCTCGGCCCATCAGGCGCTGACCACGGTCGATCTTGCGCTGATGCGGATCATCTCGAACCTCGAGAACCGCCAGATCATCCTTTTCGTCAACCGCATCGACGAGTTGAACGATCCGATGGCGCAGATCCCCGAGATTCGCGCCGGCATCGAACAGACGCTGAAGAAGTTCAACATCGGCCCTGATGTCGCGGTGATCTTCGGCAGCGCCAAGTGGGCCGAGGCGTCGCTGACCGCCTCGATGCGCCTGCTCAGCCCGGACAGCCAGCACGCGCTCACGGCCTATGCCTCGAGCCGGCCCGAGAGCAAGAGCGAGAGCGGCTGGGAGACGATGTGGAACCTCTCCGGAGTACCCGACCTTCTCGAGGCGATCGGGGAGCGGGTCTGCGAAGGCACCGGCAAGCGCCAGCTCGAACGGACGAGGCGCAGCGCCCGCAACCTCGCCAACGAGGCCCGCGCCAAGGCCGTCGCCGCGCGCCAGCCGTCCCGAGTAGTCAACATCAAGCTTGGCGAAGGCGGCGCCGCCGCCGCGATGCGCGAACTTTCCACCAGGTTCGAGACAGAGGTCGCGACGCTCTGCCAGCGCCTCCGGGATGACCTCTCGCAGCGCATGCAGACCGCGGAAGCGAGCTTCGTTAAGCGCGCGACGGATTCGCTCGTGACCTATCTCGAGCAGCATGGCGAGCAGGGCACCTGGAACTACGATCCGACCGGGCTCCGGGTCTTGCACCGCACGGCCTATGCCAGTTTTTCCCGCGCGCTCGCCGCGAAGGTCAGTACGCTCTACGGCGAGGCCGCCTCGCATGTGCAGGGGCTATATCTCGCGGTGCTCGGCGACGAGCTTGCCGATTTCAGCGTCGAGCCGCCGCATCCGCCGCGGGTGCCGGCACCGGTCGGACTCGGCCGGACCATCGCGCTCGACCTGCAGAGCACCTGGTGGCGGCGCTGGTGGCAGAAGCGGCGCGGCGCGAGCGCCTATGCCAAGGACTACGCCCAGTTGATCAGCGCCGAGGTCCACGCGATTTCCAAGGAGATCGAGGACAGCCAGGTCGCCGCGGTGCTCGAGAACACCCGCGCGACGCTGCGCGACTTCCTGCGGGAGCATGAGGAGACGATCAGCCGCATCACCAACGCCGACGCCTCCACTGATGAGAAGGCGGAAGACCGGTTGGCCGGTTTCCGCAGCGGCGGCGACGCGAATACGACCTTCAGCGAGATCCTCAAGGGTCTTGAAGAGATGGCAGCCTGAGCAGGACTGAAAGATGACCGACAGCAAGAACGAAGAGCGGCGCGAGGTGACGGCGGAGTGGATGTCCCGGCTTGAGGGCTGGGCAAGCCGCAAGCCGTGCATCGCGCTGATGGGGGAGTTCAGCGCCGGCAAGACGACACTCGTGAACTTCCTTCTCGGTGAGGACGTGCTTCCGACGCGCGTCACCGCCACCCAGTTGCCGCCGGTCTGGATGAGCTACGGCGAGCCCTCGGCGCATTACGTCGACACCGAGGGCCAGCACCACGAACTATCGATCAGCGACCTCCACGACGTCCCGGTCGAAGGGGTGCGCTATATCCGCCTGTTCTGCCGCGGCCGGATACTCGAGACGATAGACCTGATCGACACGCCCGGCATCTCCGACCCCTCGATCCCGCGCCACATCTGGGAGATCGCGGTCGGCTACGTCAACGCGATCCTGTGGTGCACGCATTCCACCCAGGCCTGGCGCGAGACGGAACGCAGCGCCTTCGAATCCCTGCCCGAACGGCTGCGCGCGGGCAGTGTCCTCCTCGCGACCCGCTCGGACAAGCTGACCGCGCCGGAGCGCGCGCGCGTGGCCGGGCGCCTGCGCCGCGAAGCTGGAGACCTGTTCCGCCAGGTCGTCATGTTCTCGGCCACCGACGCGATCAAGGCGAGCGGAGAGGACGAGGCGAGCGACCTCTGGGCGTCAAGCGGCGCGCAGGATCTTCTCGACGCGCTGCAAGAGGTCGCCCACGACATCGCCGACCGCCGCAAGGACATGCTGTCACGCTACGAGGTGGTCGAGACTTCCGCCACGAAACGCCCGGCACCGCTCACGCTCGTCGCGACCTCCGTGGACGACGAGGGCGCCCCCTCCCGGCTGCACGTCCTGCCGAGCCGCGTCGGCGGCACCATCCGGCCGATGCGCCCCGAAGCTCAGCCGCGCGCGCGCCTGAGCAGTACCGAAGCCAATACGCTGCGCACGCAGATGCTGGTCACCGACACGCCGGACGGCGCCACGAAAGCGCCAGAGGCACCGGCCGCGATGCCGCTCATGCTCAAGGCGCCGATCAGGCCGGTTGAAGAGGAGGCTTCCGGCGAGGGGAAGGCGACGGCCGATCAAGACGACACAGACGAGGCATTCACCAGCGCTCCGGAGGAAGCCATCGAAGCCTATGAGGACGAGGCGTCCGCGGACAGCCTCGACGACGTCGACCTCAGCTGGTTCGCCTCGTCGACCACGGAACCCGAGGAGACGACCGCAGCATCGCCCCCCCCCGAGGACAGCGAGTTGTCGACGGAGAAACCGGCCGAAACCGCGACGGTGAAGGTCGAAGGCGCACCGGATCACGACAAGGACGACCTGCCCGGCTCGGTCGCGCTCTGGCGCGAAATCGTCGCCCGCTCGCCGCAGATCGAGACCGTGCCCGAGGTGCTTGGGCTGATCGAGGAATTCCTCCGCGCCGACGATGCCCGCCGCCGGCGCGAGGCGGCCTCGGCCGAACGCGCGGCTGAAGATAGCGCCGGCCGAACGCCGCTCCGCCTGCCGCGGCGCGCATGACAGTGAGCACTGTCCTATCCGTCGCGACCCTTTCCGGCCCGTCCCGCTCCGGGGCGGGCCGCTTGTCCATTTCCGAGGAGTCCGCGCCATGTCGTTTCGTGAAGTGATTGAGGCCGGGCTGGACTCGGCCCCCGACTGTATCGCGCTGTCCTATATCGATATGCGGGCACGGCTGGTGCTCAACTCCGCGAGCCGCACGCCCCTGCCGCAGGAGTTGCTCGACCGGGTCGCGAACGTGTCGGCCCGGCTGTTCCTCGGCCCCGCCTTCGGCACGGCCGGAACTACGTCCGAGAAGGCGGATCAGGCGGCGATCCTCGGCAGCCGCCATATCTACCTCTTCCAGCGCATGCAGACCTTGCCCGACCACGCCTTTTGCCTGCTTTGCGAGCGCGGAGCCGATGCAGCGGGGCTGCGCCGGCATGCGTTGTCCTTGCGTGCAAGGCTCGCACATGCTCTTTGAGCAGTAAGCCGATTGACCGAGGGCCCGACAGCAATGACGCTCAGTACCGAGATCGTGACGATACTGGCCGGGGTCGACGAGACCGCCGCCATGCGCGGAAGGCCCGAGCGTGACCTGCCCGGCACCAGCGCCGAGTCGCGTCTCGAAGCGATGTTTGGCGCCATCGAGCACACGATCCTGCCGCGTCGGCTCAACTTCAGCTCGGAAGACGGAATCCGGCTCGAACTGACGGCTCGCAGCGGCCGGCTGTTTGCGCCGGGCGGTGCGAGCGGCCTTGCCGATGTCGCGCGTGCGCTGGTGGCGCATGCGCGGCGCGCGGGCCCGCACGCGGTCAGCAGCACCCCGACAAGTGACGACGGCGAGGACGGCGATGTCAGCTTCGCGCTGGCCGAGCTTCGCGCAGCCTGCGTGCAGGCGGCGGCCGCCGCGCCGGAAGCGGACGCGGCGCCCGAAACGGTGACTGACGACGGCAGCTTCTACGGGCTGATCGCAAGGGCCTGCCCCGTGCGGGCCGAATTCGCGGAGGACGGGACGCGGTTGCGCGATACCGGCGACGCCTCGCTGCCCGACGCGGCGGGCGCCGCTGCGCTGCTTGCCGAACTCGCCGCGCTCGAAGGCGACATGGCCGCGCTGGGAGATGCCCCGGCGCTGGTCGTGCTCGGCGAAGGGCGCGAAGGCGACCTCGTCCTCTGCGGCGATGAAACCGGCGCGGTGGTCGGCCGCCTTGGGGTAGCGGGGTGGTCCGAACTGGTAAGACTCTGGGATGCCGTCGTGCCTCCCGCGGTGGAACAGGATGAGTAACGGTGGGGATGCGGCGATGACCGATTTTACCGAGGTAGCCCAGGTGCGCGCGTTCCTGACCCGTCTGCTTGCGGCGATGGAAGCGGACACGAGCACCGAGCCCCGGATCGACCCTGCCGCGCGCGAGCAAGTGGCGGGCTGGATCGCGCGGCTCGATCACCCGGTCCGGATCACCCTCATCGGACCTGCCGGAGCCGGCAAGTCGAGCCTTCTCAACCTCCTCGTCTGCGAGGAGATACTTCCGACTGCGCTCGGCGGCGTCCCCCTGCCGGCGGTGGCCCTGCGTCACGCGGACGGCTACGAGACGGCGGCGGGCTGGTGGGACCGCCCCGAGGAGCGCTTCGACGGGCTCGCGCTGCCCGAGGCGACGGCGCTGGCACCGGACATCCTTTCGGTCGGCCTCGACAGCGAGCTGCTCGAAGATCTCAACTTCATCGAGCTTTCGAACTTCGACGACCCCGCGGCGCGAGCGAACGGATTTTTCGTCCTGAACCGGCTGACCGACATGGTGATCTGGTGCAGCCGTGCCGGCGCAAGCTGGACGGCCCGCGACCAGGAGCTTTGGGCCCAGGTTCCGACCGCGCTGCGCCGGCGCAGCATTTGCGTGCTCACCCATGCCGACAGGCTGTCCCCGCAGGAGCGGGCCGCCTGTTTCGACGGAACCGGCGCGCCTTTCGAACATGGCTTTACCGCCGTCCTGCCGATCGCGACGCCGGAGGGTTGGCAAGCGCTCCAGAGCACCGAGCCCGGCGCCGAACAGCGTTGGTCCAGAAGCGGCGCGGACGCGTTGCTGAAGGCCATCATCGAGATGGCCGGATCGATCTTCGACAGCGATCTCACGAAGATCGTGCAAGAGATCGAGCACCTGCCCGACACCTTCCTGACCCTCGGCCGCGATCAGGCCATGGAACCCACGCCGTCACCGGCGCCCGCCAGCGAAGCATCGTCCGCGACCGAGGTGGCAGAGACCGCGCCTGACGACGAGGCACCGGACGATGGTCTCTTCGCCCGCTGGAAACAGGAAGTGGCAGACCTCCATGCACGCGCCCTTTCCGGCGACTTCGCGGCCGACGGCGACTTCGTCGAGGCCTGTTGCGCGCTCGTCGGGGAGTTTCTCGACGAGCCGGACGCACTCGGCGGACGCGCGTTCGCCGGACACTGGCTCACCGAAGAGTTCGAAAAGGCGCGCGACCTGCTCGTGCTGATGCAGTACGAGGCGGACTCTCCCGCCGGCGCCGCTGCGGCGCTGCTCTTGGCGCAACTGACGGACGACCTCGCCTGGGGCGCGTCGGACACCGACGGGGTCGAAATCGCGGAAAAGCCCCGCAAGCGCGCCTGATCCGAGGAGGATCCTCGCGCCGCCAGGCTGCGCCAGCGCAGACCGCCAGAAAGAAGAAAGCCCGCCGGCTCCTTCAGGGCCGACGGGCAGGTGCCGCCATCGCGTGACGGTGATGTGCCGCGGACCGGTACCGGTCCGCGGCCGATTGGTCAGTTCGACGCCGAGCGCTCGTTCACTTCCTGCAGCGTCCCCGAGATGACGTCATACCATTCGCCCGTGTCGCGCATTTCGGTCAGGCCGCGGTTGATCATCGCGAGGTATTCGCGGCCGAACGGGTTCGACTTGTGGGCCAGCGCCGCCATCGTCATGACCGACGACAGGTAAGGGTTCTCGACCACCTCGGCTTCGATCCCGAGCGTCTTGATCACGTCGGCCGCCGACTGCACTTCCATCGCCACGATGTCGATATTGCCGAACATCATGCCTTCGAAGCATTCCTCGCGCTTGGCCGGGCGCACCATGGTGATCGTCGGCTCCACGAGACCCTGCTCCTCGAGGTCGAAGGTGTAGTAGCCTTCGAGCCGGCAGATCCGCGCGCCTTCGAAGTCCGCATAGGCCTTGGCGGTGGCGTATTTGCTGCCCGGCTTGGCGTAGAAGCCCGAAACCGGCTCGTATAGCGGCAGCGATGCGTCATAGTCGGTGCAGCGCTTGGCCATCGACTCGGACAGCATCCCGATCTTCTCGCAGTTCGGCATGTACCAGGCGAGGCCGATGTCGAACGCGCCCGAAGGCAGCAGCGCCGTCGTGTGCGAATCCCAGTCGTCGACCCAGTTGACGGTGTATTCGCGGTCGTTGCCGCCGCGGTGCATCGCAGTCGTCGCAAGGCGCACCGCGATGCCGCCGCCGGTCAGCGATTCATCGGCGAAGGGGCTCCAGTCGTTGCCGGAGACGAATTTCACCTTCGGCCGGTAGGCGCCGACGCTGCTGCCGCTCGAAGACCCGGTCGAGCTGGCCTCGGGAAGCTCGATCGACGGCGCCGGGGCGTCGGCCGTCAGACGGCCGTCCTCACAGGGCAGCACGAGCTCGGTGCCCGGCTCGAGCCCGTTCGGATTGGAGCCCAGGATCTGGCGGTTTGCGTTGAAGATGATCTGGTAGTCGAGCGATCCGTAGGCGGCCTTGGCGATGGTGCCGAGCGTATCGCCATCCTTGACGGTGTAGTTGGTACAGGCTTCCTGCGCGAAGGCGGCCGGGGACATGATCGCGACAACGGCGCAGGTGGCGGCCAGTTTGACGAATGTGGCTTGGATTTTCACGGGCTATTCTCCTGTGCTGGTATCTGGGTAAGGGTCAGACCCTTCGATGAGTTGAGGGGTGATCAGGACTTGGGTGCGACTTTGCGGGCCTGCTCCAGCAGCCCGGCGGAGACGATGTCGTACCACTCGCCGCTCTGGCGCATGATCGCGAGACCGGAATTGATGGTGGCGATGATCTCGTCCGCGTTCGGGTTCTGCTTGTGGACGAAGACACGCAGCGTCTTGATATGGGCGAGGTTCGGGTTCTCGATGGCTTCGTTCTTGAGCCCGAGCGCGTCGAGCGCCTCGGCCGCGACCTGGACCTCGATGTGAACGACATCGACCGAGCCCGCGGCGAGCGCCGAGAAACACTCCGCGACGGTGACGGGGCGAACCAGCGTGATCTCGGGTTCGGCAAGACCGGCGGTGCTCAGCCAGGCCAGCGAATGGCCGTCAGGCCGGCAGATCCGCTTGCCGCGGAAGGCGTCGAAGCTCTTTGCGTCCTCAAGCCCGCTGCCCTTCATCGCGAAATAACCGTCGACGATGTCGTAGAAGGACTCGCTGTGCGCGAAATCGGTGCAGCGGTA
This sequence comes from Albidovulum salinarum, assembly GCF_025673475.1. Taxonomy (NCBI): domain Bacteria; kingdom Pseudomonadati; phylum Pseudomonadota; class Alphaproteobacteria; order Rhodobacterales; family Paracoccaceae; genus Albidovulum; species Albidovulum salinarum. Next base: position 82,088 of record NZ_JAOVQO010000006.1, read on the forward strand.
GGCGTCGGCCGCGGTCAGGACGCCGAGATTGCTGCAGTCCGGCAGGCTCCACGGGAAGGTCGCGTCGAAGGCACCGCTCGGCAGCAGGGTGTCGAGATGCGCGCCCCAGTCGTTGACAAAGGCGATCGAGACATCGGCGCCGCTGTTGGCACGCACCATGGCGGTCCGCACGAGCTGGGTGATGATGCCGCCACCGGAAAGCTGCTCGTCGGCGAAGGGCGGATAGTCGTCGCCGGTGATGAAGGAGATCTTCTCCAGCGGCGCGACTGCAGGCGTTGCCGGCGCTGCGGGCTCCGTTGCGACCTCGGCCGCGACTTCGGTCGCCGGTTCGGCCTCCTCCACCACTTCCGCGGTCGCTGGCGCAGCCGGCTCGGCACTCTCCGCATCGGCGGCGACCTGACCGTCGAGACACGGAATCTCGAGCATCGTCCCCTTTTCGATCAGGTTGGGATTGCCGCCGATGGTGTCACGGTTGGCATTGAATATCCGCTGGAAGTTGTAGTCGCCATAGGCCGTTCGGGAGATGCTCGACAGCGTGTCGCCGGGCTGCACCGTGTAGCGCGAGCACGCTTCCTGCGCGGAGACGCCGAACGGCACGGCAACCACCGCGAGACAGGCGGCTGCGAGGGTCTTGCGAAGGGTTCCGTTATCCATGCATTGGCCTTTTTTTGCGCAGGAAGACCCCGCCCGGCAAACCGGCCGCCTGTCCTGCCTGTTGGGTTTTCGTTTGAACGCCGCCACACGCGGGCGGGTTCACTCATTAACTGATCTTGATCACGGCCACCGAGATGTTGTCCTGGTCGGGATCGCCGAGGGACTCGACCGAGGCGACGAGCGCCCGCGCGAGAACAGCGCTGCTTTCGGTGCGCAACCTGCTCACAATGTCCTGAATCTCCTCGTCGGTGAGGAACTGCAGCCCATCGCTCGAGGCGATCACGATGTCGCCAGGCACAAGCTTTACTGGTGCCTTGCCCCAGTCGATCCGGGGGATCGCACTGCCCATCAGAACTGAGGTCAGGCAGTTGCGGTCAGGATGGTTGCGCGCGGTTTCGGCGTCCATCATACCCGTGCGCACCATCAGGTCGATCTGCGGCGCCATCGAATGGTCCTCGTTGATCTGCCGGAGGCCCTCTTCGCTGAAGACGTAGAGCGGCGAGTCCCCGACCGAGATCCAGTGCAGCCGGTCCTCGTGCACGACTGGCGCTATGAGTGTCGTACCCATCCCCGCGACGTCGCGGTTCTGCGCCACATAAGAAGCGATCGACGCGTTGGCGCTGGTGGCGGCTTCATGCAGGATCGAGGGGATATCATCGTCGCTGACTTCGCCGGGCTCTAACCGGTCGCCAAGGCTGCGCGACATCTCCTCTACCACGATGGCGCTGGCGATATCGCCCGCCGCGTGGCCGCCCATTCCGTCGGCGAGAACGGCGAAACCGATCGGACGATTGGCGGCGCACCGGGCCGCCACGGCGTCTTCCTGGTAATCGCGCTGGCCCTTGTGGAGCGCGGTGGCTACATCATAACGCATTGAACAAGCTACTTTCTTACTGATCAGCCCAAGTGAAATCCTCGTCGCAGAAGGCAACGAAGCTGAGTGTCGTCTCACCGATGCGGATCAGATCGCCGTCCTGCAGGTGCTCGGTCGAGAGGACCGGCTTGCCGTTCAGCCGGACGATGTTCGCCTTGCCGCCGTGGCCGAGATAGAACTTGCGCTCCTCGTCGTCGAAGGCGATCGCGGCATGGTTGGCGCGCGAGATGTTGGTATCGCCGAAATCGAGCTGGATCGCCTGGTCGTCGCCGCGCCCGATTTGCGAAACGCCGGCCTGCAGTGTGAACGAGGCGCCACGCCCCGGCCCCTTGACGACCACGACCCATCCGAACGGGAATTCCGAACGGCCGGTCACCGGCGCGCTGGCGGCGCCTTCGGCGAACAGCTCCGCCACGCGCCCGCCGGAGCGGTCGAACCCGAGGAAGGTCGTCTTGACCCGGCTCGAACGGCGCGGCGCAGACCCCTGCTCGGAATCCACGGCCGCAGCCGCGGGGGCAGGATCGGCAGTCGGAGCTGAGGGGGCGACAGGCGCCGGGGTGCTAATAGGCGCGACCTCGGCCGCGGGCCGGACCTCGGAAGCCTTGACCGGGGCGGCGACGGGTTGCGGCGCGGTCTCGGCCGTTTGCATGGCCGACGACAGGCGCCGCAGGATCAGCGTTTCGAAGGCTTCCACCTGCCCGGTGTTGGACGCGGCCGGCTTGGGCGTCTCGGCGGCAACCACCGGCGCTGGCTCGGGCTCGGATGCCGGCGCGGGTTCGGGTGCGGGCTCCGCAGCGCGCTCCTGCATCGCCTTGCGCCGCGACACGAGATCGAAGGAGAAGCCGCGGTCTCCGAGTCCTTGCAGTGGTCTTATCTTCATTGTCTCGGCCTTCTGGGTTGATGTGTCAGGTCGCGGCGACATCCGCGGGAGTACTTGAAAAGAAACGGCTCCGGGTCACCGCACCGGCTCAACTCGCGGGCGCCAGAGACATCGTCACGGTCGTCGTCTGGCCACCACGCTGCACTTCGAGCGTCGCCTCCGTGGTTTCGCCGCCAGCGAGCTTCTCGATCAGACGCTCGGCGGAATCCGCGGCATCGAACCGCGTGTTGGTGGATACCTCGCGCAAGAGCACATCGCCGTCGTGCAGCTTGGACGTAGCACCCTCGGTGACTCCAACCGCGACGGTCTTCCACGCGCCGTCGACCAGACGGCTCTCGAGACTCGTCGCATCGGCCAGGCCGACCCGGCGCACGGCGGGAATCGCGATTTCCACGCTTTGGTATTTCGCCCCGCCCGGTGTCTTGATCCGCAGCTCGGCGTGGGCCATTCCGTCCTTGCCCACCGTGATGTCGCGCAGCACCTGCGCCGCGAGATCGTTGGTGATCGAGATCGGCCGGCCGTTGATCGCAAAGATCATGGCGCCGTCGACCATCCAGTCGCCGACCAGGGCCGGGTCGACGCCCTCGTTCACGCCGGTCAGCCGCGCGAACCGGGTGGTGCCGATCACGCGGTATTCGGACGCGAAGGGCAGCGACACATCCCAGACCGCGTAGGAGAGTTCGGCGCGCACCGGCGCCGCCGCACTCTCCGCCGCCGCGCCCTCGGTGGCAGCGGTCTCGATTACCGGGCTCTCTGTGGCAGCACTCTCGGTGGTCGCTGTCGTAACTGCCACGGGTTCAGCCACCTTTGCCTCGGTCGCCGTCTTCGTCTCCGACGCAGGCGTCTCCGCCACCCCGGGCGCAGCTGGAACCGTCTTGGCCGCGGGTTCCGGGCCGGTCATCGTCATCGCGACGCCGACCGCCGCCACGATCGCGATCGCCGCGGCGCCGAGCATCAAGCCGCGCCGGCTCTTGCGCTCGGTCGGCGAAGGCGCGACCGCCTCCATTCGCCCGGTCGGCCGAAGTGCCGCCACCTCCGTCTTCCCGGTCGCCGGAGGCGCCGACGCCTCCTTCCGCCCGGCGCCGTCTTGAGGCGCCGAGGCCTGTTCCTTCTTCTCCTGCGGCTCGTCCTGCGGATCCGCCACGTCCTGCTGACCGGCCTCGGCCACCATCCCGGCCACCGCCGCCTCGATCGCCGCAGCCGCCGCCGAAGCCGACGCCACCGCCGCTCCGTCCAGAAGCGACAGCCAGTCGCCCGCCGACTGGATGCGATTGCGCGGCAGCACGTTCATCGCGTGGTCCACCGATCCGAGGAAGCCCTCGGGGTATCCCGGGAACCGCCCCGCGAGCGGCACGTAAGGGTCGGGCTTGGATTCGGCGATGGCGGCGAGCCGCACCTGGCTGTTGGCCGGAGCCTCCCCGGCGATCGCGTGGTAGATCGAGGCGCCGAGCGCGTAGAGATCGCTCCACGGCCCCTGCTCGCTGCCGGCGATGTAGAATTCCTGCGGCGAGTAGCCGTCCTTGACGACCCGGAGCGCCGAGAGCGCCCGGCTGGCGCGGGTCGCCTCCTCGCGCGCAGCGCCGAAGTCGATCAGGATCGGCTCGCCGGCCCCGTTGATGAGGATGTTGTCGGGCGCGATGTCGCGGTGCAGGAGGCCACTGGCGTGCACGAAGGCCACGGCGTCCAGAAGCCTGCGCGTGATCGACACGATCCGCGTCGGGGCGAACTCGACCTCCGGATCCTCGATGATCGCAAGCAGATCGCGACCGTTGACGTAGTCGATCGCCATGTAGGCCGTGTCGTTGTCCTCGAAGACCTGGTGCACGCCGACGATGTTCGGATGAGCGAGCTTGGAGAGGTTGCGCGCCTCCTGCACGAAGAGCCGCACGATCGAGCGGAACTCGGCCTGGTGGGCGCGCGAGCGGGCGCCGACGATGGTGTTCGAGCGCCGGCAGAACGCGCCCGGGAAGCACTCCTTGATCACGACGTCGCGGTCGAGGCTGTCCTTGGCCAGATAGGTGATGCCGAACCCGCCGTGATTGAGAAAGCGGGAAATCGTGTACTGGCCGTTCAGAAGCTTCGTGCCCGCCGACAGCTCGTCCACGAAGTCTTCCTGATCGACAGGGGTTTCCGCCTCAAGTTGCGCTTGCATTTTAAAATCGTTCCCCACGTTTCTGCGGTCGTACCAATGTAAAAGTCACGCCCGGCGCATCCCAACGCCGGCACAACTCGTACAAAAGAACGTAACAACATCCCCTGAGAACAATTGTTCACAGGATGAAAAAGGCCGAATTTTGGCGCAACATTGGCGCAACGGCGACGGAACCCAAGGGTGATTGATTTTACTCTTTTTTCACCCGACGCGACGACACGACAATTCCGGAGATACGGCCAAAAATCCGCGCGCGGCTCAATCGTGGCGCGAATCGCTTTCGACTGACCGCATCTACCGGAGCCGCCGGGTACGCACCACCGCGGAAACCCTCAGATCGCGTGGATAAGCGCCATTGCGGCCATCGTGACGGCGAGTGCCGCATAGGCCCATTTTACAGGTCCAAGCCCACCAAGAAACACGTCCAGACCGCCAGCGGACCGGTCGTTTCGCGCCGGACGAAGTCGCGCGATAAAGACCCTCATGCCGGTTACCGCAAGCGTGACCGCACCGAGACCGAATGCCACCCAGACGAGTATCGACACGAATCCGCCCCATTTGCCATAATGAACGCCGATCGCCACCGGAAGGATCCGGGCCATCGCATTGCCGGTCTCGGGCAGATCGCGCGCGACGATCCCCATCGTCGCGGGATCGAACCGGACCTCGGCCGGACCGAACATCGCCCCCCGGCCCGCGATATGGCCCACGACCGCGAGCGGCTCTCGCGGCAGCCCGGGAAGCGTGATCTGGGTCGCGACCAGTTCCGGCACCACCGCTTCGGCGGCGGCCACCAGCCGATCGAGGTCGTGGCCGTCGAAGCCGGCGGGCAGCCGCTCTGCGCGCACAGCGAGCGCGCCGGGCGGCGGATGCCGCGGGCGCACTCCGATCCGGTCGAGCAGGAAGATCATCCCGCTCACACTGACGATCAGCAGGAACGGCCAAACCCAGACCGCGACCAGCCGATGCCATGCCCCCATCCGCAGCCGGGCATCTCCGCCCGCAGCGGGCCGGCGGAGCATTCCCCTCCAGAACCGGCGGTAGGTGACGAGCCCGGTGACCAGCATTGAAAAGAGCGCGACCGACAGCGCCGTCACGGCGACCTCCGCCGGCCTCCACCGGGTCAGGTAGTTGACATGGATCTCGCGGATCGCATTGCGTGCCGCCGCCAGCCCAGCGCCACCCGAACCAAGCACCCGCCCGTCCGCCGGATCCGTCCAGACCATCCGCGGCCGGTCCCGCGCGTCCTTGACATAGGCGATGTCGCCGAACCAGGGCCGCTCGGAGCGCCGCATGATGAAGATCTCGGTACCGGGATCGGCCTTCCGTATGTTGTCGTATGCCGCTCCGAACGTGGTCTGCTCGGGCGGCGTCAGGCGGGCCAGCCACAGGTCCGGCCGGCCGGCAAGGGTCAGTTCCGGCGAGAAGAGAAGGAGCGTCCCGGTCACGAAACTGAGCGCGAACAGAAGGCTGAGGTTCAGCCCGACCAAGGCGTGCAGCCGAAACAGCACCCGTCGCAGGTTCCGACCGGCCATGATCAATCACACCATATCCAATATCCGTCCCGCCGAACTGGTAGCATTGCCACGGCCACGGCGCAAATCCCCGCCGCAGCGAGGCCGGCGCGGTCTTGTGGATCCCACCCTGCCGCCGCAGGATGCCGGAGCAACCCCGGAAGGCACGCGATGAACATTCTCGATCTCGGAGACATCCAGCTCCACTGGCGCGAGGACGGCGACCCGGCCGGCGCGCCGGTGGTCTTCGCCAACTCGCTCGGCACCGATCTGCGGATGTGGGACAAGCTCGTGCCACGCCTGCCGCAGGGGCTGCGGCTGATCCGCTACGACAAGCGCGGCCACGGGCTGTCCTCCTGCCCGGCCGGGCCCTACGGGATGGGCACGCTCGTCCGCGATGCCGAGCGGTTGCTCGACGGGCTCGGGGTGCGCGACTGCGTCTTCGTCGGGCTTTCGGTCGGCGGGCTGATCGCCCAAGGGCTCGCGGTGAAGCGGCTGGATCTCTTGCGCGCGATGGTGCTGTCGAACACCGCGGCCAAGATCGGCACCCAGCAGATGTGGGCCGACCGCATCGCGACGGTCCGCAAGGACGGGATCGAGGCGATCGCCGACGGGCTGATGGAGCGGTGGTTCTCGAAGCCGTTCCGCGCCACGCCCGAGCTGCGGGGCTGGCGCAACATGCTGACCCGCCAGCCGGTCGAGGGCTATGCCGGCACCGCCGCCGCGATCGCCGGGACCGATTTCATCACGCCGACCTCGGGCCTCACGCTGCCGACGCTGGTGCTTGCCGGCTCGGAGGACGGTGCCACCCCGCCCGACCTCGTGCGCGAGACCGCGGGCCTGATCCGCGGCGCCCGGTTCGAGCTCATCCGCGGCGCGGGTCACCTGCCGCCGGTCGAGAAGCCGGGCGAATACGCGACGCTCCTGACCGGCTTCCTTAACGCGATCGGCCATCACTGAACGATGGCGCGCTTTCTCCTGATCCACGGCTCCTGCCACGGCGCCTGGTGCTGGCGCGAGGTGATCGCGGAACTCGCCACCCTGGGTCACGACGCGAAGGCCATCGACCTGCCCGCCCACGGCGACGACCCGACTCCGGCGGCGGCGGCGACGCTTGACCTCTATGCCGAGACGATCCTCACCGCTATCGAGGCGCCGGTGACGCTGGTCGGCCATTCCGCCGGCGGCTACCCGATCACGCTCGCGGCCGAACGCGCGCCCCACAAGATCACCCGGCTCGTCTATCTCTGCGCCTACGTCCCCGCCCCCGGCCTCTCGATGATCGAGATGCGCCGCGCCGGGCCGAGCCAGCCTCTCGCCGGCGCCGTCCACGCCGATCCCGACGGCATCAGCTACCGGATCGACCCGGAGAAGGCGCGTACCACCTTCTTCCACGACTACTCAGAGGCGGCGCTGGCAGATACGCTGCCCCGGCTCTGCCCCGAGCCGATCGCGCCGCAATCGACCGCGCTACCGCAGCTGCACCACTGGCCCTCGGTCGAAAAGCACTACATCCGCTGCGACGACGACCACGCGATCCCGCCCGGCTACCAGACGACGATGAGCGCCGGCTTTCCCCCTGCCCATGTCAGCGCCCTGCCGACCGGCCATTCTCCCTTTCTCTCGGCGCCCGCGCTCCTCGCCCGGCGCCTCGACGAGATCGCCCGGACCCGGCCCAATCTCCGCCCCGACGGCGACACACCCGGCTGAAACGCCTCCCCTCCCCCTCGTGGGGAGGGGATGGGGGTGGGGGGCGACACCGGGCCCCGACTCGAACCTGCGGCAGGGAATTCCCGCCTTTCCCCGCCGCGCGGCGTCCGCTAGCGTGTCCGAGCCCGACGGGCAGGACACCCCATGCAGAACCGCCTCGCGCTGATCTTCATCCTGATGACCGTGATGATCGATGCCATCGGCATCGGCATCATCTTCCCCGTCATGCCCGACCTCCTCGCCGAGGTGACCGGCGCCGACATTTCGCATGCGGCGCTCTGGGGCGGGGTTCTGGCCACCTCCTTCGCGGTAATGCAGTTCCTCTTCGGCCCCGTTGTCGGCAACCTCTCGGACCGCTACGGACGGCGGCCGGTCATGCTCACCGCGCTTGGCGTGATGGCGGTGGACTACTCGATCATGGCGGTCGCCGGCACGATCTGGCTCCTGCTCGTCGGCCGCGTCGTCGCCGGGATCACCGCGGCGACCTACACCACCGCCTCGGCCTATATGGCAGACATCTCGCCGAAGGAAGACCGCGCGAAGAACTTCGGCCTGATCGGCGCGGCCTTCGGGCTCGGCTTCATCGCCGGCCCGTTCCTCGGCAGCCTGCTTTCGACCCTCGGCATCCGTGCGCCCTTCTGGGGCGCGGCGGCGCTTTCGGCCGCCAATCTCGTCCTTGGCCTCGTCGTCCTGCCGGAATCGGTGACCGACCGGATCCGCCGCCCCTTCTCCTGGGCGCGGGCCAATCCCCTCGCCTCGTTCCGCGCCATCGGCCGGCTGCCCGGCCTCGGCCGGCTCCTCGCGCTCTACCTCGTCTACAACGTCGCACTCCATGTCTACGAATCGGTCTGGGCCTTCTACGGCAAGGCCCGGTTCGACTGGGACCCGTTCATGATCGGCGTCTCGCTCGCCGTCTACGGGCTCTTCTTCACGCTCGTGCAGGCCTTCGCCATCGGCCCGGTGATCCGCGCCGTGGGCGAGCGCCGCGCGGCCCTCTACGGCCTCTGGATCGAGTTCGCGGCCTGCCTCTTCTTCGCCTTCGTCACCTCCGGCTCCGCCGCCATCGTCTTCACCGCCATCGCCGCCTTCGGCAGCATCGCCGGTCCGGCGATGCAGGGGCTGATGTCGAACGGCACCCCCGACGACCAGCAGGGCGAACTGCAGGGCGTGATAGCCTCGCTGACGGCCGTCGGCATGATCCTCTCGCCGATGCTGATGACCGGGACCTTCTCGTGGTTCACCCGCCCCGGCGCCGCGCCCTACTTCCCCGGCGCGCCGTTCCTGCTCGCCGCCGCGCTGGTGGTCGTTTGCGTCATCATCCTTGTCGCGCGTTCGCGCGAATCCGCACCCGCCGACCCCGTAGCCTGACCCCGAACGGAGACCGCGATGCCCCAGATCCGCGCCGCCATCTGCCATGCATTCGGCCAACCGCTCACGGTCGAGACGGTCGATCTGCGCGCGCCCGGCCCCGGCGAGGTCGAGGTGACGCTCGACGCCTGCGCGATCTGCTATTCCGACATCTCCTATATCGATGGCGGCTGGGGCGGCGCGCTGCCCGCGGTTTACGGCCACGAGGCGGCGGGCCGGGTCAGCGCCACCGGCCCCGGTGTTGTCGCCTACACGCCGGGTGACCCCGTCCTCGTCACGCTGATCCGCGCCTGCGGGGCCTGCGCGCCCTGCGCCACCGGCCGCCCGGTCCACTGCGCAACGCCCCCCGGCACCGAAAGCCCGCTGAGCTGGAACGGCAAGCCCCTCGAACAGGGCCTGAACTGCGGCGCCTTCGCCGAACGGGTCGTCGTGCAATCAAGCCAGCTCGCCTCCCTGCCCGCTGGCATCCCGATGGAGGCCGCCGCGCTTCTCTCCTGCGGCGCAATCACCGGGCTCGGCGCCGCGGTGAACACCGCCCGCATCCGCCCCGGCGAGGTGGTGACGGTGATCGGCGCGGGCGGCGTCGGCCTCAATGCGATCCAGGGCGCCCGGCTCGCCGGCGCCGCGCGCATCATCGCCGTCGACATGAACGCCGAGAAACTCGCCACCGCGATCGAGTTCGGCGCCACCGACGGCGTCCTCGCCACCAATCCGAAACCCTGGGCCGAGGCGAAACGCTTCGCCGGGCGCGGCGCCGACGCGGTGCTCGTCACCGTGGGGGCGATCCCCGCCTACGACACCGCGCCGCGCTTCCTCGCCCCCGGCGGGCGCATGGTCGCGGTCGGCATGCCGCATTCCGGCGCGACCTCCGCCTACGAACCGGTGATCCTTGCCGCGACCGGACAGAGCATGACCGGCTCGCTCATGGGCGACACCGTGCTCGCCCGCGACATCCCCTGGATCACCGATCTCTACGCCCAGGGCCGGCTCAAGCTCGACGAGCTGATCTCGGGCCGCTTCAGCCTCGACGAGATCAACGAGGCGATCGCCGACACCAGATCCGGAGCCGCCCGCCGAAACGTACTCATCTTCTGATTTCTTCATTGCCGAAATACCCCGCGGGGGAGGCCCGGGCCCCGCCCGGGCCCGGGGGGCGCGAAGCCCCCCGCCACGCCAGAAAGGACAGGACATGCGCCTCAAGGACCTCGAGATCTTCACCGTAGCCCCCCCCGCCCCCGGCTGGGGCGGCCGCTACTGGATCTTCACCAAGCTCACCACCGACGACGGCATCACCGGCTACGGCGAATGCTACGCCTCCTCGGTCGGGCCCAAGGCGATGGAGGCCGTCATCACCGACGTCTTCAACCGCCACATGGCCGGCGAAAACCCGGAAAACATCGAACTGATGTTCCGCCGCGCCTATTCCTCGGGCTTCACCCAGCGCCCCGACCTCACCGTGATGGGCGCCTTCTCGGGGCTCGAGATCGCCTGCTGGGACATCATCGGCAAGGCGCGAGGCCGCCCGGTCCACGCGCTCCTCGGCGGCAGGATCAACGAGCGCTTGCGCTCCTACACCTATCTCTACCCCGAGCCGGGCAAGGAGACGGCCGAGTTCTGGGTCAGCCCCGACATGGCCGCCGAGGCGGCGGCACGCTTCGCGGACATGGGCTTCACCGCCGTCAAGTTCGACCCCGCCGGCCCCTACACGATCCGCGGCGGCCACGATCCCAGCCAGTCCGACATCTCGCGCTCGGCCGCCTTCTGCAAGGCGATCCGCGAGGCGGTCGGCGACCGCGCCGACCTCCTCTTCGGCACCCACGGCCAGTTCAACGTCGCCGGTGCGATCCGGCTTGCCCAGGCGATCGAGCCCTACGGGCCGCTCTGGTACGAAGAACCGATCCCGCCCGACAACCTCTTGGACTTCGCCGAGGTGCAGAAGGCGGTGCGGATCCCGGTCGCGACCGGCGAGCGCTTCACCACCAAGGCCGAGTTCGCGACCGTGCTCAGGACCGGCGGCGCCCGCATCCTGCAACCCGCCCTCGGCCGCGCCGGCGGGATCTGGGAGATGAAGAAGCTCGCCGCCATCGCCGAGGTCTTTACCGCCCAGATGGCCCCGCATCTCTATGCCGGCCCGGTGGAATGGGCGGCCAACATCCAGCTCGGCGCCTCGATCCCGAACCTCCTTATGGTGGAGACGATCGAGACCGGCGGCGCCTTCCACCTCAAGCTCATAAAGAACTCGATCAAGTGGGAAGAGGGCTACGTCATCGTCCCGGACACCCCAGGTCTCGGCATCGAGTTCGACGAGGATCTCGCGCGCGCCCATCCCTACACCGGGACGCGCCTGCACCTCGAGATGCAGGAGGCGCCCTGCGACTACGCGAGGCCCAACTGGTTCGAGGGCGGCGCGCCCGCGACGAAGCGGCCCTGAGCGGCCGGCCGAAACCCGCCGCCGCCCCGGCACGCGCCCTTGACGCGCCGGGGCGGCGCCCCATCTAGATCGCTAGCCCCACCCGCCCCGATCACCGGCGGCGGCATTCCGGCGTCCACGAGGTAGTGAAATGCGCCGCCCCTCCGCCCAGCGCGGACCCGCCCCCCGATGAACGCGCCCGTTCATTTTCCGGACATGGGCGAAGAACCCCACGGCCCGTTCCGCGAGCCGAAGCCCCTGTCGCAGGTCCTCGTCGAAGCGGTGTCCAGTCCCGCTCCGCGGCTCACGCTCGGCGAACTCATCGGCCATCTCTCGTCGCGCGGGCTCGCGCCCCTGATCCTGCTCATGGGGATGATCAACGTCGTCACCATCATCCCCGGCTCCTCGACCGTGCTCGGCCTGCCGCTGGTCTTCCTCGGCCTTGCGCTCCTCATCGGAGCCCGCACGCTCTGGCTGCCGGCGAGCCTCCGCGACCGCAGCTTCGACCGCGCCGCGCTCCAACGGGGAGTTGAGCGCGCCCTGCCCTACCTGCAGCGGATCGAGCGCCTCGCCCATCCGCGTCTCTGGCCCTGGGGCCAGGTGCTTCTCGACAGGATCTACGGCGCGATCGTGCTTTTCCTCGGCCTGATGGTGACGCTGCCAGTGCCGTTCGGCAACACGATGCCGGCGATCTCGATCATCCTGCTGTCGCTCGGCTTCACTGCCCGCGATGGGCTCTGGGTCGTGGCCGGCCTCTTCACGACCGTGCTCGCGCTCGGTATCGTCCTTGGCTTTGCCGGCGCGGCCACGGTGGTCGGCGCGAGCCTTCTGGGATTCTGATGTCCGGCCGGCACGGGTGCTGCCGGTGCCGCCCTTCGACAACGAGACTGATAGACAAACCGTCGTACCGGCTAAAGGACGAGCAGATGGCGTGTCCTCGGCCGATCGCCGGTCAATCGACCCCCTGGATCTATTGCCGACCCGACTCGCGCCCGGAGAGCCATGACAGGCCGCGCGTCGATGATCGGCCTGTCCCAGGTGGACCAACCTTCATTAATCACAATGGTTTGCGCTGGGACATGCGCCAAGGGAGCATGGGCCGCCGACGCCTCACTTTAACCGCTGGAAATGATGGGCCGACCGCCGCGCAGGAAGCTCGGGCCTCATGGTTGCGCGCGAGCTCAAGTCCCGCGCCGGCTTCACCTGCCGCGAATGCATCCGCCGGAGGCCGGGACATACCACCGGACGACACGAGGTCAATGCGGTTTCCCGCTCGCCCGAAATGAAACGCCCGCGCCTTTCGGCACGGGCGTTCGATTCCGTCGGTCGATCCGCGATCAGCGGCGCAGGCCGAGGCGCTCGATGAGCTTGGCGTAGCGCGCTTCGTCGTTCTTCTTGAGGTAGTCGAGAAGCTTGCGGCGCTGGGCGACGAGCTTCAGCAGGCCGCGACGCGAATGGTTGTCCTTCGCGTGGGTCTTGAAGTGCTCGGTCAGCGTGGCAATCCGCGAGGAGAGGATTGCAACCTGGACTTCCGGTGAACCGGTGTCGTCCTTGGCGGTCGCGAATTCCTTGATGACGCGGGCTTTTTCTTCGGCAGTGATCGACATCGGGGTCTCCTTTCGGTGTCAAAGGGTCATGGCGCAAGCCGGGATGTCGTCCAGCAAGGCCCGTGGAGTGCACCCGCCGTTTCCAGCGGATGCGCGCGTATAGGGGAAAACACCCGAAAAGGAAAGCGGGAAATACCCCCGCTGTCAGGCGGCGCCCTTCGCATCCTCCGGCATCAGCGCGATATCGGTGGGCGTCAGCGCGGGATAGCCTAGAACATGGGCGATGACCAATCCATCGATCCGTATCTCCATCGCCCCCGCCACCTCCTGCGACGACCCGACCGCAACCTCCGGATCGGGATGCCGCGCCGGGTCGTAGATCAGGACCAGCCGATCCTGTTCCGGATCGTAGTCACCGATCGTCGTGACGCCCTCCTTGTCACCCAGCCAGTCGGCGAGTCCGAACGTATCCGCCCCGGCGCCGCCCTCGGCCCAGTCGCCCGCTCCGACGCGGATCGTGTCGTCACCCGCGCCGCCGTTGAGAAAGTCGCGCCCTTCGGTGTCCGGATCACACCCATTGGGCACGCGGCCGTCAAGGATGTCGCGGCCATCGCCACCCATGAGCGTGTCCTGCCCGGCCCCGCCGACGAGCGTGTCGTCGCCCAGCGTGCCTTGCAACGCATCGTCGCCATCGCCACCGTGAAGCAGGTCGGCGCCGCCGCCGCCGATCAGCGTGTCGTCGCCCGCGCCGCCGTCGAGCGTGTCGTCGCCTTCGTGGCCCGCAAGCAGATCATCGCCGTTCTCGCCATGCAGGTCGTCGTTGCCGTACCCGCCGTGCAGGGCATCGTCACCGCCGCCGCCAAGAAGCGTGTCATCGCCGTCCTGCCCGTGAAGGTCGTCGCGCCCCTCTCCGCCCGCGATGAGATCGTCGCCGCCATAGCCGCCGATCTGGTCCTCTCCGTCGCCTCCCGACAGGGTCTCAGCCTCGTCCGTGCCCGACACGATCAGGTCCAGCGGTGCTCCCCGGATCCCGTGTTCCCGCGAGGCGTCGTCGTCCTCGGACGGCGGATAGCCATGGCCGCCGATCCGGTCCTCCCCTTCGCCCCCCGACATGGTCTCTGCCTCGTCCGTGCCCGACACGATCAGGTCCAGCGGCGTTCCCTCGATCCCGTGCTCCTGCGAGGCGTCGTCGTCCTCGGGCGGCGGATCGCCTGCACCGGGATCCTCGCCCGCCCTCAATATGCCGCTGAAATCAACCGCGGCCCCCACCATCATCAGCCCAACGAGGCTGGCCAAAATGAACATGCCATCCACCCGATCTTCGCGGCCGGCAATCCCCGTGGCCGGCACACCCCGCTGCCAGTGAAGCGCCGAAACCTTAAGCCGGGGCCAAGAAACCTGCAGCCGATTCAATTCTCCGCATTTTCCGCCGGAGCCTCGCGCCAGGGTTCAGGGTGGCGCGCATAGCCGACGTAGAGCGGATGGCGTGGATGGCCACCGCGGGTCAGCCCGAGATGCCAGAGCGGAACGTCCGCCGCTCGTAGCGCCGCCGCGACCTCCAAACCGCGGCCGAGATGGGTGCCGTGCACGCCCCAGCCGCAGAGGACCAGCGCCGCCTCCGACGCGGCCGCGAGCAGCGCCGCGTCGTTATGCGGTCCGACCGGCGCGGCCGCCCGCTTCAGCTCGCGCGGATCCGTGGCGCGGTAGCCGAAGATGTTGGCGACGGTAAAACCTCCGAACCCCATCGCCCGCGCCCGCCGCTCGCAGCGTTCGACCGTCGGATCGTTCCGCTCCTCGGTCGCTGTCGAGGGGTTCAAGAGGACGAAGAGAAGCCGCCCGCCCTTCCCCCAGTCGCGGCGCAGCAAGTAGCGATACGCGCCGCAGTCGGAATAGAGCGCCGCGGACCGGGTTTCGCCGTCCTCGTGCCGACGGGTGATCACCGGAACGGGCAGGGTGCGGAGAAGGTCATGCCGCGCCCGGTCTCGGGATGGTTGCAGCGCAGGCTCTCGGCATGGAGCATAAGCCGCGGGAAGTGGCGCGCATCCCCCTCCGCATAAAGCGCGTCGCCGAGGATCGGGTGACCGAGTTCTCTCATGTGGACGCGCAGTTGATGGCTGCGCCCGGTGATCGGCATGAGCCGCACCCGCGTCGTGCCATCCGGATCGTGGCCGAGCACCTTCCAGTCGGTCTGGGCTGGCTTGCCGGTCTCGTGGTTGACGTGCTGGCGCGGCCGGTTCGGCCAGTCGACGATCAGCGGCAGGTCGACCCTGCCCTCCTTCGGCTCGAGATGGCCCCAGAGTCTTGCGCGGTAGGTCTTCTTCGTCTTGCGCCCCTCGAACTGGGCCGAAAGCTCGCGCTGCGCATGGCGGGTCAGCGCGAAGACGATCACGCCTGACGTGTCGCGGTCGAGCCGGTGCACCAGCAAAGCCTCGGGATAGACCATCTGCACTCGCGCGATCAGGCAGTCGGCCAGATCCTCGCCCTTGCCGGGCACCGAGAGGAGCCCAGCGGGCTTGTCGATGACGAGAATCGCGTGATCGGCATGGATCACGTTCAGCGGATCGGCGGGCGGATTGTAGGCGGCATCAGTCATGGGGCGCACCGGTAGCACGGCCACGGGCGCCGCGCAGCCCCCTTCATCCTGCCCCATTATCCCCGCCGGAGGCTTCCGCCGCCGCCGTCCGCGCCCACCTGCGGGATCAGACGAGGCGGTGCCCCGCCGCCTTCAGCCGGCGCGCGATCTCGGCGATATGCGCCGGGCCGGTCTCGCAACAGCCGCCGACGATCGTCGCGCCCATGTCGACCCATGTCATCGCGAACTCGGCATAGCGGGCCGGTGTCATCTCCGGCCGCGCCGCGAGCGCGTCGACCGTCGGGCTGTCCTTGAGAAACGCCTTGGTGATCTGCTGGAATCCGTTGGCGTAGGCGCCGAAGGGCAGGCCGAAGCGGGCGAGTTCCTCCAGCGCGGCCGCCATCGCCTCGGGCGCGGAGCAATTGGCGAGGACCGCCGCAGCCCCGCCGCGCTCGACGATCGGGCCGAGCGCGGCGACCGGCTCGCCCGAGCGCAGCCGCGCTCCTTCCTCGTCGTCGACCGTGACAGAGATCCAGACGGGCCGACCGCCGACCCTCGCGCCTTCGAGCACCGCGCGCGCGTGGGCAAGCGAGGCGACGGTCTCGGCGAGGAACACGTCGACGACCGGGGCGAGGAGTCCGGCGATCTCGGCGTATTTCGCGACCGCCTCGTCATGCGGCGGATGGGTCTCCGGCCGGTAGGAGGCGACAAGCGGACCGAGCGAGCCCGCGATCCGGCCGGATCCGTGTTCGGCCCGTGCTGCCGCGGCCTCGGCCAGCGCCTGCATGTGCAGGCTGGCAAAGCGGTCGTCGAGCCCGGCCTTCACCAGCCGGTCGTGATGGATCGCATAGGTATTGGTGGTCGCGACCGTGGCGCCGACGGCGAAGTAATCGGCGTGGACCTGGCGCACTAGGCCGGGATGGTCGAGCATCACCTGGGTCGCCCAGAGCGGCGTCGGCTTGTCGCCCGACCGCGCGAGCAGTTCCTGGCCCATGCCGCCATCGAGAAGGGTTACCTCGGCCATCGTCTCACTCCGTTACCAGTTTCGCCGCAAGTCCCGCGAACATCACCGCCGCGATCCGGTTAAGCGCGTTGAGCCTCGCCCCGATGCGCGCGCCAAGCACGCCCGCGACGATACCATAACCGACCGTGACCAGGGTCGCGGTGAAGGTGAAGATCCCGCCGAGAAGCAGGACCTGCTGCCAGATCGGCCCGTAGGAAGGGTCGGTGAACTGCGGCAGGAAGGCGAGGATGAAGAGCACCGGCTTGGGATTGAGCGCGTTCGACAGGAAGCCGCGCGCCACCGCGCGCCAGGGCGACATCACGCCGCGCACCCGCCCCTCCGGCCCCGCTGCCCGCCAGCTCTTCCACGCCAGCCAGAGGAGATAGGCCGCCCCGGCCCAGCGGATCGCCCCGAGCGCGCCGGGATGGGCCGCGATCAGCGCCGAGAGGCCGAGGACCGCGAGCGTCACATGCCAGACCACGCCGAGCCCGACCCCGAGCCCCGCCATCGCGCCGGCCCGCGGCCCGCCCTGCAGCCCGCAGGCGGTGGTGAAGAACACGTCCGCCCCCGGCGCGAGGTTGAGGATCAGCCCGCCCATCGTGAAGGCGATCAGGCTCTGGGTCGGAAAGATCTGGATCAGATCCCACATCGCTTGCGCTCCGCTGCGGCTCGCCCAAAGCCCTGACCGAAAGCTCGGGTCCGGTCAATCCCGCGCGGGATTGACCTCGCCCTCGGATGTTGCGAGCGTCGGTCCGGCAGAGGAAGGTTCCGATGGATTACGAGACGGTCAAGGCCGAGGATTTCGGGCGTTCGCTTTCCGGCATCGGGCTCAATCTCCTCGTCCGCGATGTCGAGCGTCTGGCGGCTTTCCTCGGCGCGGTGTTCGGGATGACCGCGCACCGGCTCAGCCGGGATTTCGCCATCATGTCATATCACGGCGAGGTGTTTCAGCTTCACGCCGATCCGACCTACCACGCGCACCCCTTACCGGCACTTCTGCCCGAGGCCGGTCCGCGCGGCGCCGGGGTCGAGATCCGGCTCTACGAGACCGATCCCGACGCCGCCGCCGAACGGGCCTCGGCCTTCCCGGATGCGACGATCCTGCAGCCGCCGACGGACAAGCCGCACGGGCTCAGGGAATGCTACATCCTGTGCGAGAACGGCTACGCCTGGGTACCGAGCCGGAGGCTCTGACCGCAGGCGTCACGAACCCGGGGTCCGGTCGTCGATCTCGTAGTAATCGCCCTTGTCGGCAACGAAGATATGCTCGGCAAGCCAACCGCCGGTCGGTCCGACCACCGACCCGGCCTCCACCGAGAACTCGCCTTTGGCCGATCGGAACCAGAGGCTCGCGCCGCAGCGGGCGCAGAAACCGCGCCGCCCGTCACCCGGGGTCCGGTACTCGGCAAGGGTTTCGCGGCTCCGCCAGGTGGCGGCGCTCTCGTCGGCGTCGAACGATGCCGCGTAATGGCCCGAGAGCTTGCGGCACTGCGTGCAGTGACAGGCCGTGATCGGGCCCGCCGCCCCGGGCACCGTGAAGGCCGCGCCGCCGCAGAGACAGGCGCAGTCGAGATGGTCGGGCCTCGCCGCCGGCGCGTCCGGCTGCGGGCCCTCGCAGGAGTAATAGTCCGCCGCATCCTCGGTGTGGATGTGGCGGGTGAGCCTCAGCCCGGTCGGCCCGTCGAGCGCGCCCGGCGCGATCGCCATGCGGTCCTGTCCGGCCGGTTTCCAGAAGAGGCTCGCCCCGCAGCGCCGGCAGAAGCCGCGCCGCGCGGCGGCAGAGCTGTCGTACCAGGCAAGCGTCTCGTCCGAGGTGATGCGGAGCCGGTCGAGCGGCGCCGAGGTCGCCGCCCAGAAATGCCCGCTGGTGCGCCGGCACTGGCCGCAATGGCAGGCCCAGACGTCGCGCAAGGGGCCGTCGGTCTCGAAAGTCACGCCGCCGCAGAGGCAGCTGCCATGGTGATGTTGGGTGTCGCTCATGCGGCGACGTTCTCACGCCGGCCGGTGCGCCGCCCGGCGATCCGCGTCACAGATGGCCGAAAACCGACTTCAGGATGGCGGCAAGCCCGCGCCCGTCTTCCTCGGTGAAGGCGCCGGGCTGGTCGCTGTCGATGTCGAAGACGCCGATCAGCCGCCCGTCCTTCGCGAAGACCGGCAGGACGATCTCCGACCGGGTCGACGAGGAGCAGGCGATGTGATCCGCGAAAGCCTCCACGTCGTCGACGATCTGGATCTCGCCCGAGCGCGCCGCTGCACCGCAGACGCCGCGTTCGAACGGGATCGCGAGGCAGCCATGACCGCCCTGATAGGGGCCGATCTTCAGCATCCCCGGCGCCGTGACCCGGTAAAACCCGGTCCAGTCGAAGCGGTCGTCGGAATGGTGCACCTCGCAGGCCACCGTGGCCATCAGCGCGACCGCGTCCGTCTCGCCTTCGGCAAGGCTCGCGATCACGGCGGCGAGCGTGGGATAATCGACGTTCATCTGTGCTCCTCTTGGCGGCCGGCCGAGGGCTGCCGCGCCCCGGTCCACCGGCAGTATCTCCGGCAATGTGAAGATCATGGGCGTTCGATGGCGATGGCAGTGCCCTCGCCGCCACCGATGCAAATCGCGGCGACGCCCCGCTTCAGCCCGCGCTTTTCCAGCGCGTTCAGGAGCGTCACGATGATCCGTGCGCCCGAGGCGCCGATCGGATGGCCGAGCGCGCAGGCGCCGCCGTTGACATTGACGATGTCATGCGAGAGGCCGAACTCGCGCATGAAGGCCATCGGCACGACGGCGAATGCCTCGTTAACCTCCCAAAGATCGACATCGGCGACCGACCAGCCGAGCCGGTCGAGAAGCTTCCGCGCCGCCGGAACCGGGGCGGTCGGGAACTCGGACGGGGCATGGGCATGCGACGCGTGGCCGAGGATCCGGGCGCGGATCTTCAGCCCGGCCGCCTCGGCGGCGCGGCGCGAGGCGAGGACGAGCGCCGCCGCGCCGTCGGAGATGGACGAGGAGTTGGCCGCCGTCACGGTGCCGTCCTTGCGGAAGGCGGGTTTCAGCTGCGGGATCTTCTCGGGCCGCGCGGTGGCGGGCTGTTCGTCGGACGCGACGGTCGTCTCGCCCTTGCGGGTCGTGACCGTCACGGGCGTGATCTCGCCATCGAACGCGCCGGACTTCTGCGCCTGAAGCGCTCGCGACAGCGAGGCAAGCGCGTAGTCGTCCTGCTCGGCCCTGGTAAACTGGAAGGCCGAAGCGCAATCCTCGGCGAAGGTGCCCATGAGGCGCCCTTTGTCATAGGCGTCCTCGAGCCCGTCGAGGAACATGTGGTCGATGACTTGGGCATGGCCGAGCCGCGCGCCGGAGCGCATCTTCGGCAGGAGATAGGGCGCGTTGGTCATGCTCTCCATCCCACCCGCGACCATGATGCCGGTGGTGCCGAGCGCGATCTGGTCATGCGCCATCATCGCCGCCTTCATGCCCGACCCGCACATCTTGTTGAGAGTCGTCGCCGGCACGGCGTCCGAGAGGCCGGCCTTGAACCCCGCCTGGCGCGCCGGGGCCTGACCCTGACCGGCTGGCAGAACGCAGCCCATCAGCACTTCCTCGACGAGGTCGGGGGCCGCGCCGGCATCCGCCAGGGCCGCGGCGATCGCGGCACCGCCCAGCGTTGCCGCATCGGAGTCCGAGAAAGCTCCCTGGAAACCGCCCATCGCGGTCCGCGCCGCGCCGGCGATCACTACATCTTCCATCATCGGTCCTTCCGTATCCGGTTCCGCTTCCGGTCCAAGGCATACCGAATAGTAAGGATTGGCGTCTAGCCTCCAGAGACCTGTTGGAGGTCTGCACCATGAACCTGACTGCCGAATCCGTTGCGGAGGCGCTCGTCGTCAACGTCGACGAGGAGCGAATAGATGCCGCCGTCGCGATCCAGTTCAAGGACCGGATGCGCGACCTGACAGCGGGGGCCGGCGGCCGGATCATTCTCGACCTCGGTCGCGTCATATTCGTCGACAGTTCCGGCCTCGGCGCGATCGTTTCGGTGATGAAGTTCCTCGCGCCGGCGCATCGGCTGGAACTGGCCGGACTTACGCCCAATGTCGGTCGGGTCTTCCATCTGACCCGCATGGACAGCGTGTTCCCGATCCACGCCGATGTCGCGGCCGCTCTTCACGGCGCCGGGCATGATCTCTGACGGCGAAACCGGATCACCCCGTCGCGAACCGGCCGGAAGGGTTTCCGCCCCGTCCACCGGGGAGGGGTTTCACCTTTGCTTCGAGGCCGACCCCTGCACCGTTCGCCGCGTACTTGGACAGGCGGTCGCCGAGCTTGCCCGCGGCCTCAGCCGGGACGATGCGGGCACGTTGGAACTGGCTCTTGCCGAGGTGCTCAACAACATCGTCGAGCACGCCTATGACGGACGGACGTCCGGACAGGTGGAAGTGTGCCTGCACCGGGAAGCGGGATGGATCTGCTGCCGAATCGTCGATTCCGGGCACGCGATGCCTGCGCTCACGCTTCCCGAGGGCCGCATGCGGCCCCTTCCGCCTCGACTTGACGACCTCCCCGAGGGCGGTTGGGGGTGGTCGCTCATTCGCACGCTGGCGACCGACCTCGCCTATCGCCGCGAAGATGGCAGCAATTACCTGACGTTCCGGCTTCCGCTGTCGAGATGACGCGCAATCGTCGCCGCAATTATGCCGCAAATCCACCCAATCCCGGCCCGATTGAAGAGCAAGGATTAACTCGTAGCTGCTAAAAGCTTCCCTCGGCGCCGCGTTCAACAGCCCCCACCCATTGCGCGGCGTCGAGGACTTTAATTTCCTTGATCAAAGCGCGCGCCCAATTATTTGCCCCGGCCTTCGCGCATCATAGGAAATACTCCCTTCAGGCAATCGAACGATCCTGCGATCTGCCCCGATCGGACGCTCGCCAATTGCGCCCGCCCTGTCGATTGATCGCGCTTGCGGTCGAAACCAGAGCGCCACGTCCCGGAAAGCGCTCCAAACGCGGCCACAGCGGGTCGACTGTTCACGCGTAGCGCAATAAGCGTATGGCTCCGCGATTCTCCTCGCAATCACGACAAGTTCGAAACGAAATTCCAGCCACCGTGCCGTCGGATACAGCTGCGTGGACGGCGGCCGGATGATATCGGAAATCGCCCGTCTCGGCACGCAAGCTGCATGCGTGATCTCACGGCTGGACTTGCCGATTTCAGTTCAATTGGAAATGCAGGGGATAGCGGCCGTTCTCGAAGTCGCCGAAAAGATCGTGGACATCCGGATGATCCACCGGCTCGCCAGACTGGTCGGCCACGAGATTCTGCTCCGACACATAGGCGACGTAGTAATTCTCCTCGTTCTCGGCCAGGAGATGGTAGAAGGGCTGGTCTTTCACCGGGCGACTATCCTCGGGTATCGCCGCGTACCATTCCTCCGTATTGGAGAACATCGCGTCCACATCGAACACGACACCGCGGAAGGGGTGCTTGCGGTGCCGCACCACCTGCCCGAGGTTATATTTCGCGTTCGTCTTCAACATCACGCCGTTCCCCTCCTTTTAAGGTACCCTTTGGCGAGTTGCCTGTCTATCGTCGAGGCCGAATGGAGCGGAAACAGTCTGTGAACCGCATTCCTACAGTTTTTCGGAACGTTGCCTGACGGACACGGATCTGCACCTCCTCCGGCTTGCCGCACCGCTACCGGATCGCCGGCGGTCGACGGCGCCCCGAGACTGGCCAGGGGAGCAACGCGTGGGGGATTTCCTCGCAGGTGGATATGCCGTAGACTCGATAAAAAAAGAGATCGAGCGAGGCAGTATGAGCAGAATTCTCCGCTTGGGCGTTCTATTGCTGTTGGTGTCCTGCGGCGGCGGCAACAATTCCGCGCCGCGCGATCTCGACAACGCCTGTTCGATCCTCGACCAGCGGCCGAAATACCACGGCGCGATGAAGCGCGCCGAGGAGCGCTGGGGCGTACCGGTCCATGTGCAGATGGCGACGATCTACCAGGAGTCGAAGTTCATCGGCAATGCCCGTACCAAGCGGCGCTACGCGCTCGGCTTCATTCCGGCCGGCCGGCAGAGTTCGGCCTATGGCTATTCGCAGGCGCTCGACGGCACCTGGGACGACTATCGCCGCGACACCGGCCGGCGCGGGGCGAAGCGCAACAGGATCGACGACGCGGCGGATTTCATGGGCTGGTACATGAGCCGCTCCGAGAGGAAGCTCGGCCTGTCGAAGTGGGACGCGCAGAGCCAGTACCTCGCCTATCACGAGGGTCAGGCGGGCTATGCACGGGGCAGCCACCTGCAGAAGGCCTGGCTGATACGGGTCGCGGCGGATGTCGGCCGCCGGGCCGACATGTACCAGCGCCAGCTCATCACCTGCGACCGGCTGTGAGGGATCACTTCCGGCGCTTCTGCCGCTCCGCTTCTGCGTGGATCGAGAAGATCGACGGGCGGTAGCTGTTGCCGGCCTCGAGCGGGCCGAGGATCACGGTCGTCTGGCCGCCGGCCTCGTCGGTCACGAGCCACTGTTTCAGCGCGACAGGATTGGCCGAGAAGGCGAGCTGCAGCGTGCCGTACTCGGGGTGTTCCGGATCCTGGGCGGTGACGATGGTGAGGGAGCCGGATTCGGTGTGGCCGACGACCATCTTCTCGCGGGAGAGGTCGACATTGGCGGCGAGGATCAGGTTGAGAGGGGTCTTCTTGAGCGGGTACTGTTCCGGGGGCTGGTTGGATTTTCCATCAAAAATAGCCACTTGTCCGCCACTTGCCAGCACCAGCGTGCGGTCGGGGGGACCGTATTCGAAGCGCATGCGGCCGGGGCGGCGGATGATGACCTTGCCGGAGGAGGTGGAGCCGTCGGCATTGATCTGCTGGAACGGCGCCTCGGCGGTCTTCAGGCTGTTGAGGTAGCCGGAGATCTGCGCGAGCGGGATCTTCTCGGCAAGGGCCGGGGAGACCGTCAGGGCGAGGGCGAGCGGGGCGAGGAGGAGACGCAGGTGTTTCATCATGCGCCTTATCTAGGTCAGGCCGCGCAGTTATGCCATAATGTCGGATTGTTGTCGGCAAACCGTATGGCAGACGCGGCGCCGTGGTCGTGGCGCCGCCACAACGCCCCTGTCCACCAGTGCGTCCGTCCATCCCGGCAAACGGATCCCGCCGTCGCGACATGGAATCGAACGCCCGCCCCGGAGAGGCTGCCGTCACCGCCTCGACAGCGTCGGTGCCGGCTTGCCGCTCAGAACCGGTAGGTCGCGCCGAGGATCGGGCCGGACTGCCGGAACGTGAAGGGCCGGCCGTTGATGTCGTGATCGAAATCCATGTACCGCCAGCCGCCACTGACAACCCAGTTCTGGTTGATCTCGTAGCTTACGGCCGCGAGCGCCTGCCACGTCTCGCTGTCGCTGCTGAACCCGCCATAGTCGGCCAGGACCATGCCGCTCCACCGGTCGGCGATGGGGAACCGCACCCTCGCGCCGATCACCGGGTCGACCCAGTCGTCACCGGCAGTGACCCGGCGCCCCGGCAGAGCGCCGGAGAACAGCTCAAGCGTGTTGTCGGTACTGAACCATCGGAAGCCACCGGCAATGTCAATCGAGGTAGAGGACTGCTCATAGACCGTGTACATCGCGTAGCCGGAGAATATCTGCGTCTTCAGATCAAGATCGGTGCCCGAGAACGCTCCGCCCAGCACCGGACCGCCCGGGATCGAGAGGTCGGTGAGCATGTAATCGGCAAGCAGCGACCAGCGCCCGTTGCGCGCCTCGAATGTCCCCATCAGCGCCAGATCGAGATTGTCGAGCGCATCGGAAAAGCTCAACTTGGACTCGACCGGCCCCACCGCCGTCCCGATGCTGGTCTTGGTTTCCGCCCCCCAAAGGTAGAAGGTCGCAAAGTAGCTCCAGTCGCTGGACTGCGCCGCAGCCTGTCCGGCCACGAGCGCGAGCGCCGCCACGCTGCAGGAAGTGGGGATCAATTTGCGCATCAGAAACTCCATTTGCTTTACGGTCCAAGACATTGCGCGAGAACGCGCCGGCGATCCGGGCGCGGCCATGATGGCATCGTTCCTTCCCTCCACCAACAAAAAACAGTCGCGGCCGCGGTTTGTCGGAACCCCGGCGCGGGCCTGCGAGAGTCGCGGGTTTCAAGCACTCTCTTCCCAATCCCCCGGTTTTCCTGTAAGGGCCGCGCATCTGTGACGTGAGCCCATGCCCCCGGGCGCATGCGAAGGATTGGGGGCGGCGGCAATGGGGCCGCCATATGAAATGGGAGACACGGGATACGCCCGTGGGTGCTCCCGAGAGGAACCGATATATGTTCAACGTGACCAAGAAATCCATCCAGTGGGGCCAGGAAACGCTCACGCTGGAAACCGGGAAGGTCGCCCGTCAGGCCGACGGCTCCGTCATCGCCACGCTCGGCGAGACCTCCGTCATGGCCAACGTGACCTTCGCCCGCGAGCAGAAGCCGGGCCAGGACTTCTTCCCGCTCACCGTGCATTACCAGGAAAAGACCTATGCCGCCGGCAAGATCCCGGGCGGCTTCTTCAAGCGTGAAGGCCGTCCTTCCGAGAAGGAAACGCTGACCTCGCGCCTGATCGACCGTCCGATCCGCCCGCTCTTCGTGCCGGGCTTCAAGAACGAAGTGCTGGTGATCTGCACCGTTCTTTCCCACGACCTCGTCAACGATCCCGACATCGTCGCGATGATCGCGGCCTCGGCGGCGCTGACGATCTCGGGCGTGCCGTTCATGGGCCCGATCGGCGCCGCGCGCGTCGGCTTCGCCAATGGCGAATACGTCCTGAACCCCGAAGTCGCCGACATGGACCAGCTCCGGATGAACCCTGAGCAGCGGCTCGACCTCGTCGTCGCCGGCACCAAGGACGCTGTGATGATGGTGGAATCGGAGGCCTACGAGCTGTCCGAGGCCGAGATGCTCGGCGCCGTGAAGTTCGGCCATGACGCGATGCAGCCGGTGATCGACCTGATCATCTCGCTCGCCGAGGCCGCCGCCAAGGAGCCGTTCGACTTCCAGCCGGCCGACTATTCGGAGCTTTACGCCAAGGTGAAGGCCGCCGGCGAGGAGAAGATGCGTGCCGCCTTCGCGATCCTCGACAAGCAGGAGCGCACCAACGCCATTTCCGCCGCCCGCGACGCCGTGAAGGCCGAGCTGACGGAAGACGAGCTGGCCAATGCGAACCTCGGCTCGGCGTTCAAGAAGCTTGAATCCTCGATCCTGCGCGGCGACGTCGTCGCCAACGGCAAACGCATCGACGGCCGCGACACCAAGACCGTGCGCCCGATCGTCTCGGAAGTCGGCATCCTGCCGCGCACCCACGGCTCGGCGCTCTTCACCCGCGGCGAGACGCAAGGCCTCGTGATCACCACGCTCGGCACCGGCGAGGACGAGCAGATCATCGACGCGCTGCACGCGAACTACCGCTCCAACTTCCTGCTGCACTACAACTTCCCGCCCTACTCGGTCGGTGAAGTGGGGCGCTTCGGTCCTCCGGGCCGCCGCGAGATCGGCCACGGCAAGCTTGCCTGGCGCGCGCTGCAGGCGGTTCTGCCGGCGCCGACCGACTTCCCCTACACGATCCGCATCGTCTCGGAGATCACCGAGTCGAACGGCTCGTCGTCGATGGCCACCGTCTGCGGCTCCTCGCTGTCGATGATGGATGCGGGCGTGCCGCTGAAGGCGCCGGTCGCCGGCGTCGCGATGGGCCTGATCCTCGAAGAGGACGGCAAATGGGCGGTTCTGACCGACATCCTCGGTGACGAGGACCACCTCGGCGACATGGACTTCAAGGTCGCGGGCACCGAGAACGGCATCACCTCGCTACAGATGGACATCAAGGTCGCGGGCATCACCCCTGCGATCATGGAGCAGGCCCTCGCCCAGGCGAAGGACGGCCGGATGCACATCCTCGGCGAGATGGCCAAGGCGCTCTCCGAGGGCCGGTCGGAGTTCTCCGCCCACGCCCCGCGCATCGAGACGATGACCATCCCGACCGACAAGATCCGCGAAGTGATCGGCTCGGGCGGCAAGGTGATCCGCGAGATCGTGGAAGTGTCGGGCGCCAAGGTCGACATCAACGACGACGGCGTGATCAAGATCGCCTCGGCCAACGCGGAGTCGATCAAGAAGGCCTACGACATGATCTACTCGATCGTGGCCGAGCCCGAAGAGGGCAAGATCTACACCGGCAAGGTCGTGAAGCTCGTCGATTTCGGCGCCTTCGTGAACTTCTTCGGCAAGCGCGACGGTCTGGTGCATGTCTCCCAGATCGCCAACAAGCGCTTGCAGCACCCGAACGAGGTGCTGAAGGAAGGCCAGGAAGTGAAGGTCAAGCTGCTCGGCTTCGACGAGCGCGGCAAGGTCCGGCTCGGCATGAAGATGGTCGACCAGGAGACCGGCGAGGAAATCGCGCCGGAAGCGAAGGAAAAGGCCGACACCGCCGAGGCGTGAGGTCTGGCTGAAACGAACCGACGGCCCGGGCACCCGCCCGGGCCGTTTCGTTTTGCGATGCGCCGGCTCAGGGGCCGGGACCGCGGGAAACCCGGCGTTGAGGCATGCGGCATCGAAGCCGTGCCCCGGACCGCCTCAGGACGTCGCGGGTGAATTGCATTCCGCCGCGAAAGCCGGAAGGATGCGGCAACAATGGTCATAGCCGCGAAACGAACAACCCAACATGGCAGGCTGACGGTTCCGCAAATCCGGCTGAACCGCAACTCGCCCGTGGGCCTTCGCGATCAGGTGCAGTCGGAGATCTCGCGGCTGATCTCGACCGGCGCGATCGCGCTCGGCGCCCGGCTGCCGTCCTGCCGCCAGCTGGCCCAGGACCTCGGCGTGTCGATCAACACCGTGCTCGGCGCCTATTCGCGGCTCTGCGACGACAAGCTCATCGCGGCGCGGCCGAGGGCGGGCTACTTCGTCTGCAACGAGCTGCGCATCCCGTCGAACCCCTCCGCATCGACCGAGGAGGTCCCGCCCGCCAAGGCCGACATTCTCGGACGGCTCGGCCGACACCGGCAGCCCTCGCGCGGGACCTATATCCTGCGGCCGCCGAACTGGCAGGAGTTCCGCTACCCCTTCGTCTGCAACCAGATCGACACCGGGCGGTTTCCGATCGCCGAATGGCGCGAATGCACCCGGCTCGCGATGAACCGCCGCGACCTCGGCATCTGGTCCGGCGACAACCAGTACTGGGACGCGCCGGAACTGCTCGACCAGATCTGCAACCGGCTGCTGCCCCGCCGCGGCGTCACCGCGCGGTCTGAAAACGTGCTGGTCACGCTCGGCGCGCAGCAGGGGCTCTACCTTGTCGCGAGCCTGCTCCGGGGCGCCGGCCGGGTCGTCGCGATGGAGGATCCGGGCTATCCCGATGCCCGCAACATCTTCGCCCAGCTCTTCGACGAGGTCCGCTTCATCCCGGTCGATGCCGAGGGCATCGTGGTCGATGACAGGCTGCGCGGCGCGGACCTGGTCTATGTCACGCCGAACCGGCAGTTCCCGACCACCGTCTCGCTTTCTCAGGCGCGGCGCCGGGCGCTGCTCGCGCTGGCCGAGGCCGAGGATTTCCTCATCATCGAGGACGATTACGACTGCGACGTCGATTTCCGCGCGAGCCCGCCCCTGCCGCTCTACCAGATCGACCGCAGCGCTCGGGTGATCTACACGACGAGCCTGTCGAAGAGCCTCGCGCCGGGGCTCCGGCTCGGCTTTCTCGTCGCGCCGGAGGAGCTGGTCACCGAGGCCCGCGCGCTGCGCGGCATGATGATCCGCCATCCGCCGCTGGTGCTGCAGCACACCGCGGCGCTGTTCCTCCGGTTCGGCCATTACGACGCGCTCTGTTCGCGGCTCCATGCCGCCTTCGAGCGGCGCTGGTCGATCGCTGGCGCGGCGCTGGCGCGCGACTTCTCAGACTTCGGTATCATCGGCGCGACCGGCGGCACGAACTTCATGCTGACCGATCCGACGCGGCGGCGGCCCGGCGCCGCGATCGTTCGCCGGGCGCTCGAAGAGGGCGTCGTGGTGGAGGCGGTGGAGCCCTGTTTCTTCACCGGAAGGGAGGGCGGCTTCGCCTTCCGCCTCGGGTTTTCCAGTGTGCCCGCCGCCGATATCGAGCCCGGCCTTGCGGTACTGCGGGGCGTGATCGACGACCTCTGATCTGTACCCACAGTTTGACTGGTTCTGTACCTGTACCCACCCGCGGGTCTGCTGATACCGATTGCGGTGGAGGCAGGCTCGGCCCTATGAGGCGGGCTTGGATGTGGGAAGAAGGCCGGGCGCGCGGGAGCGGCGCGACGGCACCACGAACGGGGGGATCGGCACGATGCCGTTGGACGCAAATGGAGCGTTCCTGAGCTTCAGGAACGTCAAGAAGAGCTATGACCAGAAGACACTGGTCGTGAAGGATTTCAACCTCGACGTCCAGAAGGGCGAGTTCATCACGCTGCTCGGCCCGTCGGGCTCGGGCAAGAGCACGGTCCTTATGATGTTGGCCGGGTTCGAGGGCGTGACCTCGGGCGACATCGTGATCGCCGGCCAGTCGGTGACCAGGACCGCGCCCTACCGGCGCAACATCGGCATGGTGTTCCAGAACTACGCGCTCTTTCCGCACATGACGATCGCGGAGAACCTCGCCTACCCGCTCCGGGTCCGCAAGATGGACAAGGCCGCGGTCAAGGACCGGGTCAACGAATACCTGCGGCTGATCGAGATGGGCAGCTTCGGCGGCCGCTATCCCGGCCAGCTCTCGGGCGGCCAGCGCCAGCGCGTGGCGCTAGCCCGGGCGCTCATCTTCGAACCCTCGCTGATCCTGATGGACGAGCCCCTCGGCGCGCTCGACAAGAAGCTGCGCGAGCAGATGCAGTACGAGATCACCCGGCTGCACGAACAGCTCGGCTTCACCGTCATCTACGTCACCCACGACCAGACCGAGGCGCTGACGATGTCGAGCCGGATCGCGGTCTTCAACGATGGCGTGGTGCAGCAATGCGCGGCCCCCGCGCAGCTCTACGAGCGGCCGTCGAACGCCTTCGTGGCGGACTTCATCGGCGAGAACAACTTCATCCCCGGCAAGGTCGATCGGATTGAGGGCGGCAAGGCCCGGGTCACGGTCGCCGGCGGCGGCACGATCACCGCCGACGCGGCCGAGGGGCTGAAGGCGGGCGCCGACTGCGTGCTCTCGATCCGGCCGGAGAAGCTCTTCATCAAGCCGACCAGCCACGCCTACGACAACGAGCTCGTGGCCGAGCATGTGACCCATCACTACGTAGGCGATTTCATCCGCTTCTACTTCCGCGTCGCGGAAGGGACCGAGATCACGATCAAGGTGCTCAACGATCTGGCGGCGCCGGACCTGAAGGCGGGCGACAAGGCCTCGCTCGTCTGGCTCGCCAAGGACTGCATCGCGTTCCCGGCCTGACCGGCACGGCTATCGGATTCACAGGGAGGAGACCCATGAAGACCAAACTGAAACTGCTCGCCGGCACCACGGCGCTGGTTCTGGCCTCGCTCGCCCAGGCGCAGGCGGAAAGCATGACCGTCGTGTCCTTCGGCGGCGCCTATGGCGCGGCGCAGAAAGAGCACATGATCGACCCCTTCGTCGCCGAGACCGGCAACGAGATCCTGTTCGAGGACTATTCGGGCGGCATCGCCGAGATCAAGGCCCAGGTCGAGGCTGGCAACGTCCAGTGGGACGTCGTCGACATCGAGACCATCGACCTCGAGCGCGCCTGTTCGGAAGGGCTTCTGGAGGTGATCCCGCAGGACATCCTACCCGCCGGCGATGACGGCGTCGCGGCGGCCGAGGACTTTGTGCCCGAGGCGATCGCCAGCGAATGCGGCGTCGGCGTCATCGTCTGGTCGATCATCTTCGCCTACAACGGCGCGGCAGAGGGCGACAAACCGGCGACTATCGCCGATTTCTTCGACACCGAGAAATTCCCCGGCAAGCGCGCGCTGCGCAAGCGACCGCAGGTCAACCTCGAATGGGCGCTCATCGCCGATGGCGTCGCGCCGGCCGATGTCTATTCCGTGCTCGCCACCGAGGAGGGCCAGGCCCGCGCCTTCGCCAAGCTCGACACGATCAAGAACGACATCGTCTGGTTCGACAGCTGGTCGCAGGCGCCGCAACTGCTCAACGACGGCGGCGCGTCGATGGTGCAGTCGGCCAACGGCCGCATCTTCTCGGCGATCAAGGAGGACGGCAAGCCGTTCGAGATCGTCTGGGACAGCCATGTCTACGACCTCGACGTCTGGGCCGTCGTGGCCGGGTCGGAGAAGAAGGACACCGCCTTCGAGTTCATCTCCTACGCCACCGGTTCCAAGCCGCTCGCAGGGATGGCGGACGTGGCCTACGGCCCGACCCGCAAGTCCTCGACCCCCTATGTCGACGCCTCGGTCAACGAGGACCTGCCCACGGCCCATCTCGACCAGGGCCTGAAGGCCGACGGCATCTTCTGGGCCGATTTCGGCGAAACGCTCGGCGAGCGCTTCAACGAATGGCTGCTGAAGTAAACTGACGCTCCCCGACTGGCCGCGTATCGCAAGAGATACGCGGCCACTTTTCCCGAGACCTACGCGAGACGGACATGACCCCCAGCGCCCTCGACGCGAACGATACCGCTTCCGCGCGCCGCGAGCTTCGCCGGCGCAAGATGACCGCGTTCCTCTTCGTCGCGCCGCTCCTCCTCTTCCTCGTCTTCGCCTTCGTCGCGCCGATCGCGACGATGCTGGTGCGCAGCGTCTACCACCCGGTGGTGTCGGAACTGATCCCCGAGACGCTGGAGGCGCTGAAGGACTGGGACGGCGAGGCGCTGCCCCCGGCCGAGGCGCGCGCGGTCTTCGCCGCCGACCTCAAGCGGCTGGCGGGCGAGCGGCTCTCCGGCAAGCTCGCCGAGGAGATCAACCGGGCACTGCCGGGCAGTTCCAGCACGATCAAGGCCTCGGCCCGCAAGCTCGGCCGCATGGATGACGCCGAGCTCGCCTCGGCCGGCGGCGCGATCCTCGCCGCGGCGGATGCCGCATGGGAGAATCCGAAGATCTGGAGTGCGATCCGCGATGCGGGCGCGGCCTATACGCCGGATTACTATCTCACCGCGCTCGACCTCGAAATGGCCGACGGCGGCGGCGTCCAGCCGCGCGACGGCGCGAAGATCTATGTCGACCTCTACACCAAGACGCTGCGGATCGCGCTCTACATCACGGTGCTGACGCTGATCGGCGGCTACCCGCTGGCCTACTACCTCGCCAATGCGGAATCGAAGAACGCCAACATGCTGATGGTCTTCGTGCTGCTGCCGTTCTGGACCTCGCTGCTGGTGCGGACGACCTCGTGGATCGCGCTTCTGCAGACCAGCGGCGTCGTCAACTCGGTCCTGACGGGGGCGGGCATCACCCGTTCGCCGCTGGAGATGCTCTACACCCAGTTCTCGACCGTGCTGGCGATGACGCATATCCTGATGCCGTTCATGATCCTGCCGCTCTACTCGGTGATGAAGGGCATCGACCCGAGCTACATGCGCGCGGCGATGTCGATGGGCAGCAAGCCGATCCCGGCCTTCCTCAAGATCTACCTGCCGATGACCCTGCCGGGGCTGAGCGCCGGGGTGCTGCTCGTCTTCATCATCTCGGTCGGCTACTACATCACCCCGGCCCTCGTCGGCGGCACCGACGGCCAGATGATCTCCAACATCATCGCCTTCCACATGCAGCAGTCCAACAACTGGGAGCTCGCGGCCGCGCTCGGCTCGCTCCTGCTCGCGATGATCCTCGTTCTCTACTGGGTCTACGACCGCTTCGTCGGCGCGGGCAACATCAAGCTGGGATGACGACCATGAAGCACCTGCCGGCCTACTTCACCTTCTGGCACATCCTCGGCCACTACTCGCTTAAATGGACCGCCTACCTGGTCCTCGCGTTCCTGATGCTGCCGATCGTCATCATCGTGCCGCTGTCGTTCAACGCCGAGCCCTACTTCACCTTCACCGACGGCATGCTCGCGCTCGATCCCGCGGCCTATTCGACGCGCTGGTACCAGGCAATCTTCTCGGATGCGAACTGGCTCCTGTCGATCAAGAACAGCTTTCTGATCGGGGCGCTGGCGGCGACGCTCTCGACCGTGCTCGGCACCATCGCGGCGGTCGGGCTGTCGTCGCCGGTGATGCCGTTCAAGCGGCTGATCACGGCGCTCCTCCTGTCGCCGATGATCGTGCCGCTGATCATCATCGCGGCGGGGATGTTCTTCTTCTATACGCGCTTCAACCTCGTCGGCTCCTACGCCGGGCTGGTCATCGCCCATGCCGCGCTCGGCGTGCCCTTCGTGATTATCACCGTGACGGCGACGCTCTCGGGCTTCGACCGCTCGCTCTACAATGCCGGGATCAGCATGGGCGCCTCGCCGGTCAAGGTGTTCTGGGACGTGGTGATCCCGCTCATCCGGCCGGGCGTGATCTCCGGCGGGCTCTTCGCCTTCGTGACCTCGTTCGACGAGGTGGTGCTGGTCTTGTTCCTCGCCGGGCCCGAGCAGCGCACGATCCCGCGGCAGATGTTCTCGGGCCTGCGCGAGCAGATCAACCCGACGATCCTCGCCGTCGCGACGCTCCTGATCCTGATCTCGATCGCGCTTCTGGTGACGCTCGAGATCCTCCGGCGCCGGTCGGAGCGGATGCGCGGCACCGAGTTCTGAGAGCCGGGGCCGATGCACCTCCCCCCGAGATCCGTCGCGAACCCGGCGCGCGCCGTCGCGCCGGGCCAAGCCCCGGCCGCGCCCGGCTTGTATCATCAGGCTTTCGCCGCCAATCGTCGGCGAGAATGAGACCGATAAGACCCTGTCCCGACGCGGCGGGCGCGCCCGCGCGCGCCTGGCCGACCCGAAACCGCACCGCCGGGACCGCCGGCGCCGCCCAGACGCCCGGATCCATCCATGTTCGCCGCTTCCGACCTCCGCGATGCCTTCTCGCTCTCGCGCGCCAAGACCCTCCGCACCGGTGTCCTCTCCGCAATCGTCGTCGCCTTCGCCGCGCGCTTCCTGTCGGAGCATTACGGCGCCCCGGCGATGCTGATGGCGCTCCTCCTCGGCATCGCCTTCCAGTTCCTGCACGAGGAGGGCCCGTGCCGCGCCGGCATCGACTTCTCGGCCCGCACGCTCCTGCGCGCGGGCGTGGCGCTCCTCGGCCTCCGGGTCAGCTGGCAGCTGCTTTCGGGTCTCGGCGCGGGGGCGGTGGTGCTGACCGTGCTCGGGGTGGCGCTGACGATCGGCGCCGGGATCCTCGGCGCGCGGCTCCTGGGGCGAGGCGTGCGGTTCGGCGTGCTGACCGGCGGCTCGGTCGCGATCTGCGGCGCCTCGGCGGCGATGGCGATCGCGGCGGTGCTGCCGCGTAACGAGCATTCCGAGCGCAACCTCGTCTTCACGGTGATGAGCGTGACCGTTCTCAGCACCCTGGCGATGATCGTCTACCCGATGATCGTCACGGCGCTAGGTCTCGACACCCATGCGGCGGGGCTGTTCCTCGGCGGCACGATCCATGACGTGGCCCAGGTGGTCGGCGCGGGCTATATGGTCTCGGACGAGACCGGCGACGTCGCCACCGTGGTCAAGCTGCTGCGGGTCTCGATGCTGGCGCCGGTGGTGTTCATCATCTCGCTGGTGGTCAACATGAAGGGGCTCGGCGGGACGGACAGCCAGCGCAAGACCCCGCTCCTGCCGGCCTTCGTCGTCGCTTTCCTCGTGCTCGCGGCGGTAAACTCGGTCCTCGGCATTCCCGAGGCGGTGGCGAACGTGGCCAACGAGCTGTCGCGCTGGCTTCTCCTGATCGCGGTCGCGGCGGTGGGCATGAAGACCTCGTTGAAGCAGGTCCGCGAGGTCGGCGGCCAGGCGATTCTTCTCGTCGTCTGCGAAACGGTCTTCCTCGGCCTGCTCTTCCTCGGCGCGCTCCTGCTGCGGCCGGGCCTGTAGGCGGCGCCCCCGAGCCGGGCTCGGAGGCGCTAGAGGGGTTCGCGCGGCTGGGATCAGGCCGGCTGTTCCGGCCGCGTCCCGAGCGTCACACTCGTGTCGAGCGGCTTGCCGGCGCGGAGGAGGCCGAGCTTCACCTCGGTGCCCGGCGCGTCGGTGGCGATCATCCGGGTCAGGTCGCGCGGCTCCTTCACCGCCGTGCCGTTCACGCTGAGCACGATGTCGCCCCGCGTCAGCCCGGCCTTGGCCGCCGGCGTGTCGGCGGTGACGTCGGTGATCAGCACGCCTTCGGCCTTCACCAAACCGAGGGCCGCCGCGATGTCCTCCGTGACCGGCTGGATCTGGACGCCGAGCCAGCCGCGCTCGACCGTGCCGTCGCCGGCGAGGTCGGCCACCACCTTCGCGGCGGTCTCGGAGGGCACGGCGAAGCCGATCCCGACCGAGCCGCCCGAGGGCGAGAAGATCGCGGTGTTGATGCCGACGACCTCGCCTTCCGCGTTGAAGAGCGGACCGCCCGAGTTGCCCTTGTTGATGGCCGCGTCGGTCTGGATGTAATTGTCGAACGGACCGGAATTGATGTCGCGGCCAAGCGCCGAGACGATGCCGGCGGTCACGGAGTTGCCGAGGCCGAAGGGGTTTCCGATCGCCACCACGTCCTGGCCGACCTTGAGCCCGGTGGAATCGCCGAAGGCGACCGTGGGCAGGGCGCCGCCGTCCTCGATCCTGACCAGCGCGATGTCGGTCGCAGGGTCGGCGCCCACGACCTTGCCGTCGACCTTGCGGCCGTCGGCGAGCGTTACGGAAACCTTGTCGGCACCCTCGACGACATGGGCGTTGGTCACGATCTGGCCGTCGGCCGAGATGATGAAGCCGGTGCCGACGCCGTGCATCTCGCGCCTGTTGCCGTCCGGGGTGCCGGGCATGGGCATCGGCATGCCGAACCGCTGCATGAACTGGTCGAGCGGGAAGCCCTGCGGCATGTTCTGGCTGTAGTATTCCGTCGGATCGGCCTTCTTCGTCACCTCGATATAGACCACCGCCGGCGCGACCTTTTCGACGAGGTCGACATAGCCGCCCTGCGGCATCGCCGAGGCGGCAAAGGCGGGGGCGGCGAGCATCGGCGGCAGCGCGGTCAGCGCCGTGGCGCCCATCAGGGCGCCGAGAACCAGCGCGGAAACCCGGCTTCGGGCTGTCTTGGTAGCGGTTTGCATGTCGTATCTCCTTAAGTCGTGTCCGGTACCGGACCGGGGATGGACATGACCTAGGTCTGCAACCTTTCGGGCGTCCGACGCGAAGATTGCAAATCCGACAGGTTTCTCACGAAAGGGTCAGATGCCGCGCGTCAGGAGTTCCGACAGATATGTAACCCCGCATTCAGGAACGGGTCGGAACCCCGCGCCATAATCCCTTTCACACCCCGAACGACCGTCTTTTGAAAGGCATGTGGAATGATTACCTTTCCGGCGCATGAGACCGGCGTGGATGCCTCGAAGGACAACATGAAACTCCTGCTGATCGAAGACGACCAGACCACGGCCGCCTATATCGTCAAGGGCCTTCGCGAGGAGGGCCACGTCGTCGATCACGTCGCCGACGGACGCGACGGGCTCGTCCAGGCGATGGCGGGCGGCTACGACGTGATGATCGTCGACCGGATGCTGCCGGGGCTCGACGGGCTGTCGCTGCTGCGCGCGCTGCGCTCGGCCAAGGTCACGGTTCCGGCGATCTTTCTTACCGCCATCGGCGGGGTCGACGACCGGATCGAGGGGTTGCAGGCGGGCGGCGACGACTACCTCGTCAAGCCCTTCGCCTTCGGCGAGCTTTCGGCGCGGATCGCGGTCCTCGCGCGGCGCGCGTCCCAGCCCATGACCGAGACGGTCCTGACCGCGGGCGATCTGCGCATGGATCTCATCGCGCGCACGGTGACCCGTGCAGGCCGCACGATCGACCTCCTGCCGCGCGAATTCGCGCTCCTGGAACACCTCCTGCGCCGCAAGGGACGGGTCCAGACCCGGACGATGCTCCTGGAAGCGGTCTGGGACCTGAGCTTCGATCCGCAGACCAACGTGGTCGAGACCCATGTCAGCCGGCTCCGCGCCAAGGTCGACAAGCCCTTCGACCGCGAGCTGATCCACACCGTGCGCGGCGCGGGCTACAAGATCGAGGCCTGAGGGGTGCGGTCCGGGCTCATCCGCGCCCTGCGGCACAGCGCCGGCTCGACGCCGATGCGCCAGGCGATCGGGCTCGTGGCCGTCGTGGCGGTGGTCAACCTTGTGACGCTCGGCCTCGCCTATCTCAGCCTTCGCAGCGCGATCGAGACCGGCATGCGCGCGAACCTCACGCAGCACATGGCGGGGTTCCAGGTCGCCGCCTCGCCCAGCGCGCTCGAGATCCTCGTCATGGCCGAGGCCAACGCCGCCGATCCCGCGCAGCGTGTCTTCGCCTATATCGCGCCGGATGGCCGCGTCACCGGCAATGCCAACGCGGTGCTGACCGGCGCCGGTGTCCAGATCCGCAGGATGCCCGAGGGCCGGCCGCTGGGCGAGCACGGCTACTTCCCCCTGATCGAACGGATGGCGGGCGGTGTTCTCATCCTCGCCGAAAGCCGGACACCGATCCACGAGCTTGGCAGGACCTTCCTGGCACTACTGGCGCTCAGCCTCGCGCCCACGGTTCTGATCTCGCTCGGCGCGGGCGCGATCATCGCGACCCGGGCGCGCCGGCGCGTCGACCTCATCGAGGCGACGCTCGGCAGGCTCTCCGAAGGCGCGCTCGACGCAAGGATCCCGGCCGAGCCGGGGCGCGCGGACGACCTCGCCCGCATCGGCGTGCAGGTGAACCGGATGGCC
Organism: Albidovulum salinarum; assembly: GCF_025673475.1. Lineage (NCBI taxonomy): Bacteria > Pseudomonadati > Pseudomonadota > Alphaproteobacteria > Rhodobacterales > Paracoccaceae > Albidovulum > Albidovulum salinarum. The sequence goes on from NZ_JAOVQO010000006.1 coordinate 119,569, forward strand.
GCCGCGCAGGAGGCCGCGACCGAGGCCCTGCGCCAGGTCTCGGCCGACATCGCGCATGACTTGAAGACGCCGCTGCAGCGGATGGCGGTCCTGCTCCACGACCTGCGCGACCGGCTGCCCGAGGAGAGCGCCGAAGCAGCACTCGCCGACCGCGCCATCGCCGAGGCCGACGGCGCGGTCGGCATCTTCCATGCGCTGTTGCAGATCGCCCAGATCGAGGGCGGCGGCGCGCGCGCGAATTTCGCGGCCCTCGACCTCGCGCATGTCGCGGCCGAGATGACCGAGCTCTACGCCCCCGCCGCCGAGGAAGATGGCCGCAAGCTGGCGCTCCTCCTGCCCGACGGCCCGGCGACGATCATGGGCAACAAGGGGCTGATCGGCCAGGCCCTCGCGAACCTGATCGAGAACGCGCTGCGCCATACCCCGCCCGGCACCGATATCGGAATTACCGTTCGCCAGGACGCGGACAGCGTCACGCTTGTGGTCACCGATCGCGGGCCGGGCGTTCCCGAGACCGAGCGTGAGAACGTCCTGCGCCGGCTCTACCGGCTCGAGCGCAGCCGCACGACGCCCGGAAACGGGCTCGGGCTGGCGCTCGTCGCCGCCACGGCGGGCCTTCACGGGGCGGACCTTGCCCTCGAAGACAACGCGCCCGGCCTGAAGGTCAGCCTGTGCTTTCCGGCGGCGGCAGGAGTACCTGACACCCGGAGCCGGAGGAGCGCTTGAAACGATACACGATGCCGTCCCTGTCGCTGTTCCACACGTTCGAGGTCGTGGCCCGCCGAAAGAGCTTCACGCTCGCGGCGGATGAGCTGTGCCTGACGCAAAGCGCCGTCAGCCGGCAGATCAAGGCGCTCGAGGAGCAGCTGGGCGTGGCGCTCTTCCGGCGCCTGCACCGGGCGATCGAACCGACCGCCGAGGGGCGGCGGCTCTTCGAATCCGTGACTCGGGGCCTGCAGGAGATCGAGACCTGCGTCACCGGGCTGCGCGCCGCGACGGTGAATCCGCAGATCACCGTCGCGGCCTCGGTCGCGTTTTCCTATTTCTGGCTGATGCCGCGGCTGGAGAGGTTCAGCGCCCGGCATCCCGAAATCGACCTCAGGATACTCGCGACGGATCAGAGGGTGGACCTGCGCCAGGAAGGCGTGGATGTGGCGATCCTCTACGGCGTCGGGCAATGGGAGGGCGCCCGGACGCATCTTCTGTTCGGGGAGCGGGTCTATCCTGTCTGTAGCCCCGAATACCTGCGGAGCCACCCGGAGCTCCGCGCGCCTTCGGACATGCTCGACCAGACGCTTCTGCATCTCGACGGCGGCGGCAATATCTGGGGCGGCGTGGACTGGCGCGTCTGGCTTGCGACCCAGGGCGCTACGGGTCAGCCGGTGCGGCGCGGCGTCCGCCTGAACAGCTATCCGATGATCATCCAGGCGGCCGAGGCCGGGCGCGGCGTGGCGCTGGGCTGGAGCTACATCACCGACCCGATGCTGGCCGAGGGGCGCCTGGTCCGCCCGGTCGACAAGGTGCTGGAGACGCGCGAGGGCTATTACGTTGGCGCATTGGAGAAAGACGCGGATGTTCCTGCCATAGCCAGTTTCCTTCAGTGGATAAGGGGTGAGGTTGCAGAAAACTCGCCTCACGCATGATCTTCGGGAATGCATTGCATTCGGATTGATCGTTTGAACCCCGGCGCAAAAGCCGGTCAACTGCACCCTCGGAAGACCTCCGGAGGGCCGTCATGTCCAATCTTTCGCCTCGCCGATCCAAACGCCCGGGACGCGGTGGCGCCGAGCCGACGCCGGCGCCACCTCCGATCACGCCCGGCATGGTCGGTGGGCAGTACCAGCCGCTGACCGGGTCCGAGATGGAACGGATCCATCAGCTGGTTCTACGTCTTCTCGAGGATCTCGGGCTTTCGCAGGTCACGCCGAGCCTCGAGCAGCGCGCCATCGCGGCCGGGTGCCGGGTCGACGAGGACGGCCGCCTGCGGTTTCCCCGCGCGCTGGTCGAGGACGTGATCGCCCGGACGCGGCGCCGGTTCACGCTGCACGGGCTCGACCCGGTCCACGATCTGGAGATCGGCGGGCGGCGCGTACACGCGGGCACCGGCGGAGCGGCCCCGACCATCATGGATTTCGAGACCGGCAGGTACCGCGAAAGCACGGTGGCCGATCTCTACGACATCGCCCGCCTGGTGGACCGGCTCGACAATATCCACTGGTATCACCGCTCCGTCGTGGCGCGCGACACCGACACCATCCTCGATCTCGACATCAACACCACCTATGCCTGCCTCTCGGGCACCACGAAATCGATCGCCGTCAGCTACACCGACGGCAACAGCGTGCGCGCCGTGCAGCCGATGCTGGACATGGTCGCGGGCGGCGAGGGCAGGTTCCGCGAGCGGCCCTTCTGCACCGCCGTCTGCTGCCACGTCGTGCCGCCGATGCGCTTTGCCACCGAAAGCTGCGACGCGCTGGAGGCGGCGGTCCTCGCCGGCATGCCGATCCTCCTCGTCGCGGCCGGTCAGGCCGGGGCGACGGCGCCGGCGGCGCTGGCGGGGGCGGTGGCGCAGGCCTGTGCCGAGGTGCTCGCGGGGCTCATTCTGTGCAACATCATCGACCCGAACTGCCGCGGCATCTTCGCCGCCTGGCCCTTCGTATCGGACCTGCGCACCGGCGCGATGTCGGGCGGATCGGGCGAGCAGGCGCTCCTGTCGGCGGCCTGCGCGCAGATGGCGGGATTCTACGACCTGCCGAACTCGGTCCCGGCGGGCATGACCGACAGCAAGCTGCCCGACGCCCAGGCGGGCGGGGAGAAGGGCTACACGATCTCGCTCGCCGCCCATGCCGGGGCCACGATGATCCACGAATGCGCCGGGATGCAGGGCAGCCTGATGGGCACCGCGTTCGAAAGCTACGTGCTGGACAACGACCTTCTCGGCGCGGTGCTGCGCACGGTGAAGGGGGTCGAGGTCAGCGAGGACGCGCTCAGCTTCGAGGCGATCCGCGACGTGGTCATGGGCGCGGGGCACTTCCTCGGCCATCCGCAGACCTTCGCGCGGATGAAGACCGACTACCTCTACCCGGAGATCGCCGACCGCCGCAGCATCAGCGAATGGCAGGACGCCGGTGCAACAGATGCGCGCGAGGTGGCGCGCGGCCGCGTGCGCCAGCTCCTTGCCGACCACTATCCCCGCCACATCAGCGACAGCGTCGATGCACGCCTGCGCGAAAGGTACAACATCGTTCTGCCGAAGGCGCGCATGCGCGCCGGCAACGGTATCTGGTAATCCCGCCAAGCAAGGAAGCTCGTCATGCAGTCACAAGCGAAAGTGGTCATCGTCGGGGGCGGCATGATGGGCGTCGGCCTCGCCTATCACCTGGCCGAGGAAGGCTGGAAGGATGTGCTGCTGATCGAAAAAGGCGAGTTGACGAGCGGCTCCACCTGGCATGCGGCGGGCCAGTGCCCGTCGTTCATCGGCAACTACAACATGGCCAAGATCCACCACTACTCCAACACGCTCTATCCGCGGCTGGAAAAGCTGACCGGCCATCCGACCGGCTGGCACGGCTGTGGCGGCATCCGGCTCGCCACGACGCCGGAAGAGGTGGACTGGTTCCGCCATGTCGCGGGCTTCGCCGCCAACGTCGGCTTCGAGATGGAGATCATCGGCCCCGAGCGGATCCGCGCGCTGAATCCCTGGCTGAACACCGAGGGCATCCTTGCCGGCGCGCATACGACGATGGACGGCCATGTCGACCCGGCCAGCGCCTGCAACGCGATGGCCGCCGGGGCGCGGCAGCTCGGGGCAACGATCGTCCGGCGCAACCGGGTGACCGGCATCAACCGGCTGCCCTCGGGCGAGTTCGCGGTGGTGACCGAACAGGGCAGCGTCATCTGCGAGCACGTCGTCAACGCCGGCGGCTGCTATGCCCGCGAGGTCGGCGCCTGGGTTGGTGCCGAAACGCCGATCACCAACATGGAGCACCAGTACCTGGTGACGGAGCCGCTCGCAGCCTTCAAGGGCCTCGATACCGAGCTGCCAGTGATGCGCGACCCGGCCACCGCCGGCTATTACCGGCAGGAGCAGAAGGCCGGGCTCGTCGGCATCTACGAGCATTACGGCGCGAAGGAGGCCTGGGCGGGCCGCGGCGGCCGGCCGGAATGGCAGAGCGAGAACGAGCTGTTCGAGGGTGACCTCGACCGCATCGCCCCCTGGCTCGAAAAGGCGCTGGAGCGGATGTCGATCTTCGCCGAGGCGGGCATCAAGCGCGTCATCAACGGTGCCATTCCGCACACGCCGGATGGCAACCCGCTGGTCGGCCCCGCGCATGGGGTCCGGAACTTCTGGCAATGCTGCGGATCGTCGATCGGCATCGCCCAGGGCGCCGGGTGCGGAAAGTACCTCGCGCAGTGGATGGTGCATGGCGATGTCGAGATCAACATGGCCAGCGTCGATCCGCGCCGCTTCGGCGGCTACGCCGATGCGGACTACACCCGCGCCAAGAGCTTCGACGACTATCACAACATGTTCGAGACCCCGCTGCCCGGACGCGAGATCCATGCCGGCCGTCCGAGCCGGGTGACGCCGCTCCACGACAAGCTGACGGCGAGAGGGTCCGTCCACACCGAGGTCTACGGCTGGGAGCGGCCCAAGTACTTCGCCCCGGCGGGCTTCGTCGAACAGCTGCAGTACCGGCGCAACAACACCTTCGACCTGGTGGCCGCCGAGTGCCGGGCGGTGCGAGAGCGCGTGGGCGTCATGGACCTGTCGAGCTTCGCCAAGTTCGACGTCACCGGCCCCGGCGCCGAGGCGCTTCTCGACCGGCTGACGGCGAACCGGCTGCCGCGGAAGCCGGGCGGCATCACCCTCACCCATGTCCTCTCGGAGGGTGGCCGGATCGAGGGCGAATGGACCATCACCCGGCTTGCCTACGACCGGTTCTATGTGCTGACCGGAGCCGGTGCCGAGCGGCAGGCGCTCGACCATCTGCGCGCCGCCACCGGCGCGGACGTGACCATCACAAATGTGACCGACGATTACGGCATGCTGGTCGTCGCCGGCCCCGGGGCACGCGCCGTTCTGGCGCCGCTGACCGATGCGGATTTGAGCAACGAAGCCTTCCGCTGGCTCACCGGGCAGGAGATCACCGTCGCAAATGTTCCGGTCCGCGCGCTTCGGGTAACCTATGTCGGTGAGCTGGGCTGGGAACTTCATGCCCCGATGGCCGAACTGGGCAAGCTCTACGATGCGATCCGGGCATCGGGAGAGCCCCACGGCATCGCCGATTTCGGCAGTCACGCGGTGAATTCGCTGCGCATGGAAAAGGGTTATCGCGGTTTCGGCGCCGAGTTGACCAACGAGATCACCCTCGTCGAGGCCGATTGCCTGCGCTTCCACGCGCCGGATAAGGGCAACTTCATCGGCCGCGCCGCCACCGAGGCCCGCCGCAGGACCGGCGTTGCGACCCGGCTTGTCTATGGTACGGTCGCGGCAACCGATTGCGACATCTACGGCGGCGAGGCGGTGATGCTGGGCGACAGGGTTGTGGGCGTCTGCACCTCCGGCGGCTTTGGCCATGCGACCGGCAAGAGCCTTGCCTTCGCCTACCTGGATCCCGATGCCTCGGGTGACCTGGAGGCGGTCATCCTCGGCGAACGGCGCGCCTTTACGCTGCTCGACGAACCCGCCTGGGATCCCGGAAACGCTCGTCAGAGAGCGTGACGCCGGATCCGTCAGTCCGGCTGGAACCCCTGGATCAGCCGCCGCAACCCGACCAGGGCGCCGAGCAGGATCGCGCCGAGTGTGACCGGTGCGGAATAGGCCAGCGTGGACATCGCACTGATGCCCTGCCCGATCGAACAGCCCAGCGCCAGCGTTCCGCCGATGCCCATCATCGCCGCCCCCGAGATCTGGCGGCCGAGCTCGCGGGGATCCTCGCAGGCCTCCCAGCGGAAGCGGTGACGGATGCTCGACCCGATGAACGCACCGGCGAGAACGCCGGCGACGACACCGACCGAGAAGCCGGGACCGCCCGCGCTCGACGTCATCGCGTAAAGGATCGTGCGTCCGAGCGGCGCGGTGAAGGACGGCCCCTCGACGCCGATTTCGCCGAAACTGTACTCGGCGAGGAGCGAGGTGCCGACGAAGCACCAGACCACCGCCAGACCGGCCGCGACGCCCCAGCAGATCTGCCGCGGCGAGCGGCGCAGCGGCCGGTGGCCGAGTGCCCATGTGAATGCACCGCCCCCGGCGATCAGGGCGAAGAGGAGGGGTGGCAGCCCGGACAGGTCCGCGAAGAGATGCGCGAAGCCCTGCGGACCCTCGGAGGGTGACTGCGCGAAGAGCGCGACCCGGATCGGCGCCAGCGGGCCGGACAGCGTCACGAAGGCGAAGATGCCGATCACCACAACGACGACCAGCGACCGCAGGTCACCGCCGCCGAACCGCACCAGCGCGCCGAAGCCGCAGTTTCCGGCCATCGCCATGCCGTAGCCGAAGAGAAGCCCGCCGAGAACCGAGGCGAGGGGGTTCCAGCCGATCGTGTGGTAGAAGCTCGCTGCCGGATCGGCCCAGCCGAGCGCTGCGGCGGCGAAGATGCCGATGATCGAGGTGCCGAGCACCACGCCCCAGAGCCGCAGCCTGCGCTGGTCCTCGCCATAGAAGGCCGCCTCGATCGCACCGAGCGTGCAGAACTCGCCAAGCCGCGCGGCGAGCCCCAGAACGATGCCGCCGACGAGCCCGACGATTGCGGCGAGAGTGCCAGCAGGGAGTGGCTCCATCGTTTTTCCTTACCTCCCGTCGGTGCCGATCGACAGCCTTTCGGCCTTCACGTGTCGTTGCAGTACATCTCGAAGACTAGTTCGACGACCCGCGCCGCGCGATCGTCGTTGAGCGAATAGTAGATCGCCTTTCCGTCCCGGCGCGTCTTGACCAGACCCTCGAGACGCAGCCGCGCGAGCTGTTGGCTGACGGCAGATTGCCGCGACAGGAGTAGCGTTTCAAGCTCGGTGACGGACTTCTCGCCGCTGGTGAGAAAGCACAGAATCATCAGCCGCCCGTCATGGGCGAGCGCCTTGAGAAGGCTGGATGCCTGCTCGGCGCGCTCCGCAAGGACCGCGGAGTCGATGTCGCGACGCCCGTCGCTGCCGCAACCGCGCGGCTCCGGATTGCCCTTGCTGTCTGGTGCGTCCAACGGGGTGAATCCTTTCAGCTCGGGCTCAGAAGCTGATGTCGTCCTCCACGGCAGCGATTCCCGCGCGGGCGCAGGCGTCGTCGAGATCCGGCCCCGGCGCCCCGGAAACGCCGACTCCGCCGACCAGCGATCCGGCCGCGTCCACCGGCACCCCGCCGCCGAGCGCGATTGCCTGCGACAGGTCGCGGATCCCCGACGAGATCGTGCCCGCTCCGGTCTCTTCCGCAAGCGCCAAGGTGTCGGTGCGGAAGCTCACCGCCGTCCAGGCCTTGCGCCGCGCGGTTTCCTCGACATGGGGCCCCGCGAACTGGTCGCGGAGAAAGACCTGCGTCACGCCGAACCGGTCGACCACTGTGACGCCGACCTGGTAGCCCTTGCCGCGGCAATCCTCCAACGCCGCCTGGGCGAGACGGAGCGCGGTCTCCGGTTTCATCACGCTGAACTGGACAAGCGCCTCGTTGTCCTGCGCCACGGCAGGACCGGCAAACAGCGCGACGGCAAGTGCCACTTTCTTCATTCCTCGCTCTCCCTTTCGTATTGGCCCGTCTCGACGAGCATCTTTCCAAGCAATCCCCAGAAGAAATCCTCGCCCGGATGGCCTTCGATCCGGCCGGCCTCGCGCCCGTCGGCCAAGAGGATGAAGGTCGGCGTGAACACCGGCCGTGCCCCGATTTCGGCATCCGCCGGATACGGCCCGTGTACTTGCACGCGCTCCAGCGGAGCCGCCCGGCCCTCGGGCGTCTTCGGATAGATCGGGGCGATCACCCGGTCCCACTCGGCGCAATAGGCACAGCCCTCGCGCTCGATCATCAGGAGCCGGAGATCGGCCTGCGCTGCGCTTGCAGCGGTGCCGGCCAGAAGCGAAAGGCAGATCAGGGCGCTACGCATTGTTGACGCCTGCATTATTACATATAAATATCGTAATATGTTTTTGCACGACCGGCAAGGCGAGGTGTTCGGTGCTGCTCGATCCCACAATTGGCGGCGCGATTCTGGCCGGGCTGCTGTCGTTCCTGTCGCCCTGCATCCTGCCGATGGTGCCGTTCTACCTGTGCTACATGGCCGGCATCTCGATGGCGGAGCTGCGGTCGGACGCGTCGGTGGCGCCGGGCGCGCAGCGGCGTCTGGTCCTGTCGGCGGTCTTCTTCGCGCTCGGCGTGACCTCGATCTTCGTGCTCCTCGGCATGGGGGCCACCGCGATCGGCAATGCCTTCCGGCAGTGGATGGAGCCCCTGTCCTGGGTTGCCGCCGTGGTACTTCTGGTCTTCGGGCTGCACTTTCTCGGGATCCTGCGGATCCCGTTCCTGTACCGCGAAGCGCGGATCGAGGCGAAGGTGGCGCCGACGACCATCGCCGGGGCCTATGTCATGGGCCTCGCCTTCGGCTTCGGCTGGACGCCCTGCGTCGGACCGGCGCTCGCGGCGATCCTGATGGTCGCGTCCAGCCTCGACACGATCTGGCGCGGGGCGATGCTGCTCATGGTCTACGGGCTGGCAATGACCGCGCCGTTCGTGCTGGCCGCCGTCTTCGCCAAGCCGTTCCTGAGCTGGATAGGCCGATACCGGAAATACCTTGGCCATGTGGAAAAGGTCATGGGTCTCATGCTGATCGTCTTCGCGGCGCTGATCGCGACCGGGTCGGTCAATGCGATCGCCCAGTTCATGATCGAGCACATGCCCTGGACCATGAACTTCGTTTGACCCTGCAAGGGAGGAAGCCATGAAGACCATCATCCACGCGCTCGCCATTCTCGCCGCGCTCGCGACGCCTGCGCTGGGCGTCGAGCTCGGCGATGACGGCCTGCACAAGCCCGACTGGCTGCGCGACACGTTCAAGGACCTGCGCGAGGATCTGGCCGAGGCGAATGCCGAGGGAAAGCGCCTGATGGTCATCATCGAGCAGCGCGGCTGCATCTACTGCACCCGCATGCACGAGGAGATCTTCCCCGACCCCGAGATCGACGCGCTGATCCGCGACAACTACTTCGTCGTGCAGATGAACCTTTTCGGCGATGTCGAGGTCACCGATTTTGACGGAACGGTGCTGCCGGAAAAGGAGATGGCCGTGCGTTGGGGGGTGGTGTTCACCCCGACGATGATCTTCTTCCCCGAGGAGGTTCCCGAAGGGTTGACGGCCGCGCAGGCTTCGGTCTTCACCGTGCCGGGCGCGTTCGAAAGAGGGACCACCTCGGCCCTCTTTACCTGGGTTCGCGACCACGGTTACGAAACAGGTGAGCATTTCCAGCACTTCGTGGCGGAACGCGCGAACGCGGGCGGTTCGAACTGACTGTCTGCCTCTCGAAGCTAGAATACATTCTCACATTCACGTAGTTGAATTTTTTGTTGCGTGCGACAGTTTGCCTCGGGTACGCTCTGAGTCGGAGGAAATCAGGGAGGACTTCGATGAAGCGCCAGATTGTTCTTGGCCTTGCCTTGTCGGCGCTCGCGGCCCCGGCGATGGGCGCGACGGCGCCGTCGGCGGTGTCGTTCGCGGAAGGCGCGGTGGCCGGGTCCCTGACCGGGACGGCGGGCAACCCGGAAGAGGGGATGAAGGTGATTTCGGATCGCGGGCTTGGCAACTGCGTTGCCTGTCATGTGATCTCGGCGATGCCGGACGTCGCTTTCCAGGGCAATGTCGGACCGACCCTCGACGGGGCCGCCGACCGCTGGAGCGAGCAACAGCTCAGGGGCATCGTCGCCGATGCCAAGAAGACCTTCGACGGCACGATCATGCCGTCCTTCTACAAGAACGAGGGCTACATTCGCCCCGGCGACGCCTTCACCGGAAAGGCGGCCGAGGGTGAACTGGCGCCGCTGCTGACGGCGCAGCAGATCGAGGACGTGGTGGCCTATCTCCTGACGCTCAAGGAATGAGCGGGCGGGGACGGACGGATCGAATGAGAAGGAAGCAAGCGATGCAACTATCCAGACGAAACGCGATGGCGATCGGCCTCGGCGGCGTCGCCCTTGCCGTCCTGCCGCGGCAGGTGCGCGCGGCGACGGTCGAGGAGCTCACGGCGGCCTTCGCAGGCGGCGCCGCGGTCGGGACCGGCGGGCTCACCCTGACGGCGCCGGAGATCGCGGAAAACGGCAACACGGTGCCGATCTCGGTCTCCGCACCGGGGGCCGCGGCGATCATGCTCATCGCCACGGGGAACCCGACGCCCGCTGTCGGCACGTTCAACTTCGGCCCGGCGGCCGGGTCGCAGGCGGTTTCCACGCGAATTCGCTTGGCCAAGACCCAGGATGTGATCGCCATGGCGAAGATGGCTGACGGCAGTGTCGTGCAGGCTCAGGCTACGGTCAAAGTCACCATCGGCGGCTGCGGCGGCTGAGGCAAGGGAGCAATGAAATGGCAAAAGACGTCAAACCCCGCGTGAAGGTTCCGAGCTCGGCCGCTGCCGGCGACGTGGTGACCATCAAGACGCTGATCAGCCACCCGATGGAGTCGGGCCAGCGCAAGGACAAGGACGGGAGCCTCATCCCGCGCTCGATCATCAATCGCTTCACCTGCGACTTCAACGGCCAGAACGTCATCGACGTGACGCTGGAGCCGGCGATCTCGACCAACCCCTACTTCGAGTTCGACGCCAAGGTCGATGCGGCCGGAGAGTTCAAGTTCACCTGGTACGACGATGACGGCTCCGTCTACGAGGAAACCAAGGCGATCGAGGTCGCCTGACGCGTTGGGCAAGGATGGCGCCGCCGTCGGCCCCGCCGGCGGGCGCCTCTCAGGGAGGAAAACGGATGAAGATGAGAATACTCGCCGGCACCTGCGCCCTCGCGGCCTTTGCGCTCTCGGGCCTCTCGGCGGTGGCGGATCCCGCAGATGACACGCTGGTCGTCAACGGCGAGATCCAGATGATCACCCATACCGACAAGGCGCCGGACTATATCGACGGTCTGAGTGAGCAGTACTCGGGCTGGCACTTCCGCGAGGCCGACACCCGCGTGATGCAGGCCGACGACTTCGACAATCCTGGCATGCTCGGCGTCGAGGCCGCGACCGAGGTCTGGAACGCGGTCGACGGAAGCGAGGGCAAGGCCTGCGCGTCCTGCCACGAAGCGCCCGAAAGCATGGCGGGCGTGCGGACCCAGATGCCGAGTTTCAACGAGGCCAAGGGCGAGATGTACACGATGGAGATGTACATCAACGAATGCCGGGCCGAGCGCATGGGGGCCGAGGCCTGGGACTGGGACAGCTCCGACATGGTCAACATGACGGCGCTGATCTCCTCGGTCTCGCGCGGGATGCCGATGAACGTGGCCGTCGACGGGCCCGCCCAGTCCTACTGGGAGAAGGGCAAGGAGATGTACTACACCCGCTATGGCCAGCTCGAACTCGCCTGTTCGAACTGCCACGAGGACAATTACGGCAACTTCATCCGCGCCGACCACCTGAGCCAGGGTCAAATCAACGGCTTCCCGGTCTACCGGCTGAAGGACGCCAAACTCTCGTCGATCCACAACCGCTTCAAGGGCTGCATCCGCGACACGCGGGGCGAGACCTTCAAGCCGGGCTCGCCCGAGCTCATCGCGCTGGAGCTTTACGTCGCCTCGCGCGGCAACGGGCTGTCGGTCGAGGGGCCGTCGGTGCGCAACTAGTGACGGCGGCCGGGCGGTCCATCGCCCGGCCGTTGCATCCGCTCAATGAATGACGAGGCAGGGCAGCACGCGCTTCGGCGCGCGGGCGGGCTTTTGCCCAAGGATAAGGACGTAGAGATGATCTCGCGGCGGGACTTTCTTCAGGCGACGGTGGCGGCCTCGGCGCTCTGGGGCGCGTCGGGCGTCGGCAACTGGGCGCGGCTCGCCGCGCAGCAGCGGCTCACGCAGGCCCAGCTTCTGGAGTTCGAGGATTACGGCAACGTGACCCTCATCCACATCACCGACATCCATGCCCAGATGAAACCACTCTGGTTCCGCGAGCCGGAGATCAACATCGGCGTCGGCGACAACCGGGGTGTGCCGCCGCATGTCACGGGTGCCGACTTCCTGAAAATGTTCGACATCGAAACCGGCAGTCCCCATGCCTATGCGCTGACCTACCAGGATTTCGAGGCGCTGGCGAAGGCCTACGGCCGGATGGGCGGGCTCGACCGCTGCGCGACCGTGATCAAGGCGATCCGTGCGGCGCGACCCGATGCGCTGCTGCTGGATGGCGGCGACACGTGGCAGGGCTCGCTCACCGCGCAGCGCACGCTTGGTCAGGACATGGTCAACGTGATGAACGCGCTGAAGCCCGATGCGATGACCTCGCACTGGGAGTTCACGCTCGGCATCGACCGGGTGACCGAGATCGTCGAGGGGCTCGCCTTCCCCTTCCTCGGCGCCAACATCTTCGACGCCGAATGGAACGAGCCGGCCTACGAGCCCTACAAGATGTTCGAGGTGGGCGGTGCGCAGGTCGCGGTGATCGGCCAGGCTTTCCCCTACCTGCCCATCGCCAACCCGAAATGGATGTTCCCCGGCCTTTCCTTCGGTGTGCGCGAGGAGCGCATGGCCGAGGTAGTGGCAGAGGTCCGCGACGCCGGCGCCGATCTGGTCGTGGTGCTTTCCCACAACGGTTTCGACGTCGACCGCAAGATGGCCGGCAATGTCGAGGGGATCGACGTGATCCTCACCGGCCATACCCATGACGCTCTGCCCGAGCCGGTGATGGTGGGCAAGACGCTGCTGATCGCCTCCGGCTCGAACGGCAAGTTCATCAGCCGTGTCGATCTCGACGTCCAGAACGGTCAGATGATGGGCTTCAAGCACAAGCTGATCCCGATCTTCTCGGACGTGATCACCCCTGACGCCGAGGTCGCCGCGCTGATCGACGCCGAGCGCGAGCCCTTCAAGGCGGAGCTTGAGGAGGTCATCGGCACGACCGACAGCCTCCTCTACCGGCGTGGCAACTTCAACGGCACCTGGGACGACCTGATCTGCAACGCGCTGATCGACGAGCATCAGGCCGACATCGCACTGTCGCCGGGCTTCCGCTGGGGGCCGTCGCTCCTGCCCGGCGAGCCGATCACCCGCGAGGATCTGCACAACGCGACCGCGATGAACTACCCGGCCGCCTACCACACGGAAATGACCGGCGAGACGCTCCACACGATCCTCGAGGACGTGGCCGACAACCTCTTCAACCCCGACCCCTATTACCAGCAGGGCGGCGACATGGTCCGCGTCGGCGGCATGGGCTACCGCATCGACGTGACCAAGCCGCAAGGTTCCCGCATCACCGAGATGACGATGCTCAAGTCCGGCGAGGCGGTCGATCCGGCAAAGACCTATGCCGTCGCCGGTTGGGCCAGCGTCAACGAGGGCACCGAAGGCCCGGCGATCTGGGATCTCGTCGAGGCGTGGATCAAGAAGCAGGGCACCGTGTCGATCGATCCCAACACCTCCGTGCAGGTCGCGGGGGCATGAGATGAGCAAGAAGACCACGAGACAGGAGGTTTCAATGTCTGGAACCGTCGAGACAGGCACCAGCCGCCGCGCCTTCCTCGGCGCCGGGCTTGCCGCCGGCGCCGCCGTCGCGACCACGGGGCTGGCCCGCGCGCAGGAAGCCGACCCTCTGATCACCGAGGTGCAGGACTGGTCCTCCGCCTTCGGCGATCCAGTCGACGCGACGCCCTACGGAATGCCGATTCACTACGAATCCCACGTCGTCCGGCGCAATGTCGAATGGCTGACGGAAAGCCCGGTCTCCTCGATCAATTTCACGCCGATTCATGCTCTTGAAGGCACGATCACCCCGCAGGGCTGTGCCTTCGAACGCCACCACTCCGGAGCGATCGAACTGGCGAAGCAGGATTACCGGCTGATGATCTCGGGCCTCGTCGAGAGGCCGCTGGTCTTCACCTATGAGGATCTGACGCGGTTCCCTCGGACGATCACCACGGCCTTCTGCGAATGCGCGGCCAATGGCGGCATGGAATGGGGGGGCGCGCAGCTTGAAGGCTGCCAGTTCACCCAAGGCATGATCCACAACATGGAATATACCGGCGTGCCGCTGCGGCTGCTGCTGGAGGAAGCCGGGGTGAAGCCCGAGGGCAAGTGGGTCTATGCCGAGGGCGCCGATGCCTCCTCGAACGGTCGCTCGATGCCTCTGGAAAAGGCGATGGACGATGTGCTCGTGGCCTTCTTCGCCAATGGCGAGGCCCTTCGGAAGGAACACGGCTACCCGGTCCGGCTGGTCGTGCCGGGGTTCGAAGGCAACATGTGGGTCAAGTGGCTGCGCCGCATCGGGGTCTATGATCGGGCCGTTGAAAGCCGCGAGGAGACCTCGAAATACACCGACCTGATGCCCGACGGCCGGGCGCGGAAATGGACCTGGGTGATGGATGCGAAGTCGGTCATCACCTCGCCCTCTCCGCAAGCGCCGATCCGTCATGGCAAGGGGCCTCTGGTGATCACCGGCCTCGCCTGGTCCGGTCATGGCAAGGTCGCGCGCGTCGACGTCTCGCTCGACGGCGGCGTGAACTGGGTCGAGGCGCGGCTCACGGGCGACGTGAAATCGAAGGCCCTCACCCGCTTCCACCTCGACCTCGACTGGGACGGATCGGAGATGTTCCTGCAGTCGCGCGCGGTCGACGAGACCGGGTACGTCCAGCCCACCAAGAACCAGCTGCGCGAGATCAGGGGGCTGAACAACGTCTACCACAACAATGGCATCCAGACCTGGTGGGTCCGCGCCGACGGGGAGGTCGAGAATGTCGAAATCGCTTAAGCTTCTCGCCCCCGCGCTCGCGCTTCTGGCCGCACCCGCCTTCGCCGAACCGCTCGGTCTCGGCCGCGCCGCGTTGCCCGAGGAGATCGCGGCCTGGGATGTCGCGGTCCTGCCCGACGGCACCGGCCTGCCGGAAGGCTCTGGCGACGCCTTCACCGGCGACGAGGTCTTCGCCGAGAAATGCGCCTCCTGCCACGGCGATTTCGCGGAAGGCATCGACAACTGGCCGGTGCTGGCGGGCGGACAGGGGTCTCTGACGAACCGCCGACCGGTCAAGACGATCGGCTCGTACTGGCCGCATCTCTCGACGGTCTGGGACTACATCCACCGCTCGATGCCCTTCGGCGCGGCCCAGACCGTGAGCGCGGACGAGGCTTACGCGATCACCGCCTTCCTGCTCTATTCGAACGGGGTCGTGGAGGACGATTTCGAACTGTCGAAAGAGAACTTTGCGGAAATCGTGCTGCCCAACGCCGAGGGCTTCTACCCCGACGACCGGCCCGCAACGGAGTACCCGCTCTTCTCCGTCGCGCCCTGCATGCAGGGCTGCCGAGAGCCGGTGAAGGTCACCAAGCGCGCGGTCGAACTGAACGTCACGCCGATGGATCCGGACGGCAAGCCCGCGGGCACGCTTCCGGACCTGCGCGTCGGGGCAGCTGCGGGACAGGCCACCACAGAGGAAACCGCGCCCGAAACCGAACAGTCCGACGCGGAGCCTGCCGGCGAGACCGCCTCCGAGACCGCCGCCGCCGATCCGGCGTTGGTCGAGGCGGGCGCGAAGGTCTTCAAGAAATGCCAGGCCTGTCACAAGGTCGGCGAAGGCGCCAAGAACGCCACCGGCCCGGCGCTGAACGGCATCGTCGATGGCGCAGCCGGCAGTGTCCAGGGCTTTCGATACTCCAAGCCCATGCAGGCCGCCGCGGAAGGCGGACTGGTCTGGAGCCATGAGGCGCTTGCCGAGTTCCTTGCCGACCCCAAGGGCTACATGAAGGGGACCAAGATGTCCTTCGCTGGCCTGAAGAAGCCCGAAGAGATCGAGGCGGTTATCGCGTATCTCGCCTCGGTCGGTGGGTGAGATGGCCGGGCGGGGCGCGACATGCCTCGCCCTTTGCCTAGCGCTCGCCGGGGCGCCGGGCACGACCGCTCTGCGCGCGGCCGAGATCGGCGATGCCGAACGCGGGGCCGAGATCTTCGGCGAGTGCTCTGGCTGCCACGAGATCGGGCCGGAGGCTGAGAACGCCATAGGTCCCAAGCTCAACGGCGTCTTCGGCAGACGCGCTGCCGCCGTCGACGGGTTCGCTTATTCGAAAAGCCTGACCCGCGCCGGGCGGGACGGCCTCATCTGGACGCTCAAGACCCTCGACGCCTATGTCGCGAACCCGCGCATGTTCGCCTCGGGGACGCGCATGTCCTATCCTGGCCTGAAGGACGAGACCGACCGCGCCGACCTCCTCGCTTTCCTGCGCGATTACTCCGACCGCCCGCGCGACATCCCCGAGGCGGAGCCGACCGCGCGCCGCAGCCTGCCCGAACTGCCGCCGGACATCCTCGCCTTGAAGGGCGATCCGGCCTACGGCGAATACCTCGCGGGCGAATGCCAGACCTGTCACCGCGCCGATGGAGGGGATGCCGGCATCCCCTCCATCACGCGCTGGCCCGAGGAGGATTTCGTGCTGGCAATGCACGCCTACAAGCAGAAGCTGAGGCCGCACCCGGTCATGCAGATGATGGCCGGGCGCCTTGCCGAGGAAGAGATCGCGGCGCTCGCCGCCTATTTCGCAACCTTGACGGAGTGATTTCAGTAACGGGAGGAATGACGATGACGATGCAGAGACGCCAATTTCTTGGCACGATGGCGGCGGCCGGTGCGGTGCTCGGGGCGCCCGCCGTCTTCGGGCAGGCGAAGCCTCGCGTGGTCGTCATCGGCGGCGGCGCGGGCGGGGCCACCTGCGCGCGCTACATCGCGAGGGATTCCGAGGGCGCGATCGACGTGATCCTCGTCGAGCCCAGCGAAGTCTACTACACCTGCTTCTTCTCCAACCTCTACCTCGGCGGCTTCCGCGACTTCGAGAGCCTCGGCCACCGCTACGACAAGCTCGCCTCCGACTATGGCATCACGCTTGCCCGCGACATGGCGGCGGGTGTCGACCGAGACGCCGGAACCGTGACGCTGGCGGGCGGCGAGATGCTTTCCTACGACCGGCTGGTCATCGCGCCGGGGATCGACTTCGCCGATGGTTCGGTGCCGGGCTGGGATCTTTCCAAGGCCGAGATCATGCCGCATGCCTACAAGGCCGGGCCTCAGACCCAGCTCCTGAAGGCGCAGGTGGAGGCGATGCCCGAGGGCGGCACCTTCTGCATGATCGCGCCGCCCAATCCCTACCGCTGCCCGCCGGGACCCTATGAGCGGATTTCGATGGTCGCGCATCTCCTCACGCAGGCGAACCCCTCGGCGAAGATCCTCCTCGTCGATCCCAAGGAGAAATACTCGAAACAGGGGCTCTTCGAGGAGGGCTGGCAGCGGCATTACTCGGGGATGATCACCCGCATCGGCCCGGATTTCGGCGGCGACAAGGTCGAGGTGCGCCCCGAGGCTATGGAGGTGGTGATCGACGGCGAGGTCGAGCGCGTCGATGTCTGCAACGTGATCCCCGGCCAGCGCGCCGGTGCCATCGCCGAGGCGGCGGGCGTGACGGATGATACCGGCTGGGTGCCGGTCAATCCGCATTCCATGGCCAGCCGCGCCGACCCGAAGGTCTTCGTTCTGGGCGACGCATCGGCGCAGGGCGACATGCCGAAATCCGGTTTCGCCGCCAACAGCCAGGCCAAGGTCGCCGCGATGGTGATCCGGGCCGAGCTTTCGGGTTCGAAGGCGTTTCCGGCGAAGTATTCCAACACCTGCTGGTCGCTCATCGCCACCGATGACGGCGTGAAGGTCGGCGCCTCCTACGAGGCCACGGACGAGAAGATCGCGAGTGTCGACAGCTTCATCAGCCAGACCGGCGAGGACGCAGCACTTCGCAAGGCGACCTACGAGGAGAGCCTCGGATGGTACGCGGGCATCACCGCCGACATCTTCGGCTAGGAAGACCGGTTTCCAAACATGGAGGAACGGACATGCGGATGAGATGGAAAGCGGCGCTCGCCGCACTCGTGGTTTCGGCCGGTGGCGCGGTGGCGCAGGACGCGACCACCTATCCCTTCGACGGCAGCTTCGAGGACGCGACCTTCAGCGTCGAGACCGCGATCGTCGGCAAGGGCCTGGTGATCGACTATGTCAGCCATGTCGGCGACATGCTGAACCGCACCGGCGCGGACGTGGGCAGCGACGTCAAGATCTTCGACGCGGCCGACATCTTCCTCTTCTGCTCCGTGCAGATCTCGCGGAAGGTGATGGAGGCCGACCCGATGAACATCGCGCATTGCCCGTACGGCATCTTCGTGACCGACCGCGAGGGCGCGGTGTCGATCGGGTATCGTAACCAGCCCGACGGCCCGATGCAGGAGGTGCAGACGCTCCTCGATTCCATCGCGCGGGAGGCCGCCGGCCAGTAGCGCAAGGGGGTTGATGCAGGTCATGCCGCGCCGCTTGCGCCCGCGCTGGAGGCAGGCTGATGGGTAAGGAGAAGCCATGCTCGAGGCGCTGATCGACCGGCTGGGCGAGCCGGTCATGCTGTTCGGTTTCGGTCTCATCATCGGTGCGGTGTTCGGCGCGGCGGCACAGCATTCGCGCTTCTGCCTGCGCGGCGCCACGCTCGAAGTGGGGGCGTTCAGCATCGGGCCGCGGATGCTCGTCTGGATCATCGTCTTCGCGACTGCCGTATCGGTCACGCAGGGCGCCGTCGGCCTCGGCCTCCTCGACGTGTCGGCGGCCCGCCAGTTCGCCGCGACCGGCAGCCTGTCCGGCGCGATCATCGGCGGGCTGATGTTCGGCGCGGGCATGATCCTCGCGCGCGGATGCGTGAGCCGGCTGCTCGTTCTCTCGGCCACCGGGAACCTGCGCGCGATCATGACCGGTCTCGTCGTCACGCTCGTGGCGCAGGCAAGCCTTCGCGGCGCCCTGTCGCCGGCGCGGGAAATGCTGGCGCGGCTCTGGACGGTCGAGGGCGGCGCGGGCCGCAGCCTGGGGGAACGGCTCGGCATCGGCTCCGGTGCGGCCGGCGCGGTCTCCGCGATCGTCCTCCTCGCCGCGCTCGTCATGGCCTTCCGTCGCGCGTCGGCACCGAGCCATGTCGTCGCCGCGCTCTTCGTCGGCCTCGCGGTCGCGGCGGGCTGGATCGCGACGGCAAGCCTCGCGGCGGTGTCGCTCGAGATCGTGCCGGTCTCCAGCATCACCTTCACCGGTCCGTCGGCCGATACGCTGATGGGGCTCGTGAACGAACGCTACCTGCCGCTCAGTTTCGCCGTGGGCCTCGTGCCCGGCGTCTTCGCCGGGTCGCTGGCCATGTCGCTGGCCACGCGCGAGTTCGGCGTCGCGCGCTTCGGCCCCGATGCCCCGATGGAGCGCTACCTGATCGGCGCCGTGCTCATGGGCTTCGGCAGCATGCTCGCCGGCGGCTGCGCCGTCGGAGCGGCGGTATCGGGAGGCGCGCTCCTGTCGCTCACTGCGTGGGTCGCGGGGGCGTCAATGTGGGTCGGAGCCCTGCTGATGCCACTCTTCTTCCCGTCGCTCGCCAAAGAGAGGCCGCGCTAATCGCCAACGGCACACTGGCAGGGGCCCTATGGTCGACAACCTCACGGCGCTCGGCGAATTGCCGTGACCACCGCCATCGTGAGGGCGGATCCAGCGAAACCGGCGATGGCGGGATCGGCCAGATCCCCGACATTCATGAAGTCGAGCGTGTCAAAGACCATGCCGCCGGCGAGCCCGCCGACAAGACCGGCCGCGATGTTGCCGACCGGGCCGAACCCTCTGGCAAACATGCTCGCCAGCCCGCCGACGATCGCGCCGCTGATCAGGCTTACGATGGAATCGACGCTCATCAGGTATTCCATTGGCGGATCTCCCAACCTCAACACGAAACGGGGTCGTCATGCGTTCGACTGTGCGCGAGGGTCATCTGGCAACCCCGGCGCCGGCGGCGTCGTTGCCGCGCCGCCAGCGTCTTGACCGGCGGGACAGCAGCGCGAGCAGGATCAACGCGACCGGCACGCCGATCGCAACCGGCAGCACGCCGGCAGGATTGGAACTCGTGAAGGGCATGACGGTCAGATGGAGGCCGGGGCTCGACACGGGCAGGCTCGTCGCCTCGGGACCGTCGGGCGTCGGGACGACCGTCAGATAGACCAGGTAGTCGCCTTCCAGGATCGCCTCGACCGTCCATGACTGCTCGACGGACTCGCCCGGTGCGAGCGGGTCGAGAGCCTGGGTCCGCTCGGGAGACCAGTCCTCGGGATCGACCGGATCGCCGATCTGGGTCTTGATGATGTTCATCGCCACGTTCAGCGGCGCCGACGGCCGCGTCCCGGTGTTCACCACCGTCGTGGTGAACTTGACCTCGTCGCCGGCATTGACCGTCTTGTAGGTGAGGTCGATCCCGATCTCGAGCGCCTGCCCCGGGATCCAGTCTTGCGCCGGGGCCGGCGCAGGCGTCAGGAACGACGCCGCCGCCGCGACCAGAACGGATGCCGCCGCACGCCGCGCGCCCTTCCAGAACGGCCGCGGCACACCGCCGTCGAGCCGCATCCGCGGGGCGGCATAGGCGAACAGCACGACGAGAATGACCGCGGCCGATAACAGGGTGGCTACGAGGTAGCCCGACTGCTCCGCGAGGGTGCGGTTGTTGACGAGGAGCTTCTCGATGAACGCGCTGGTGGCTTGCAGGGGATTCAGTTGCTGGATGAAGTAGCCGAGGTCTCCCTTGTGGGCGCCGCCAGGGAACTGGGTCGGAATGAGCAGGATCACATAGATCAGCAGGCAGGCGAGCAGGCTCTTCTTGTTCGACTTCGACCAGATGCTCACCAGCATGCCGAACCCGGTGAATGCCGCGGCCAGGACGGTCCCGAGCAGGGTTCCGATCACGACCGCCTGGCCGAACACCGCGTCCCCGCGTGCCACGGCGGCCATGTAGGGGATCGACAGGATCAGCGCCGCCGGCCAGGGCGAGAGCGCCGCGATGAACTTGCCGAGCACGATCTGGCGGCGGCTCGCCGGGGTGAGGAGCAGGGCCTCGAACGTGGCGCGCTCGCGTTCGCCGCTGATGCTGTCGGCGCCGAGGATCAGGCTGATCAGCACGCCGAAGGAAACGCTGCCCAGCAGGGTCAGATAGACCATCTCGGCCGCGGGGATCGCGCTGATCTGGCTTTCGGTGTTCTGCAGGACCGCCGCGGTCGACATCAGGATGCTGAACAGGATGAGCAGGATCAGCACGCGGCCGCCGATCCAGAGGTCGATCAGTTCCTGCTTGGCGATGATCCACCAGAGCGGGGGAGCGGATGCCGGGTCCGGTCGCGCGGGCTGCCGCGCGGACGCATCGTTCTGAAGATTCATCTGTTCCCCCCCGCTGAGTTGCCAGGTGCCCCGGTACCACCGCCCTGCGCATCCGGTTTCCTGCGCGCCGCCCCCGGTCCGAACCGGAACGGATTCGCCGGCTCCAGGCCGAGGCGCGGTGCCGCGTAGATGAGCAGCACGCCGAGCAGCAGCGCGATGAACACGGCCGGCACCACGAGGTAGATCCACAGCTCGCCCGGCGACTGGTTTTCGACGAGCGTCATTCTCAGGAACCGGCGCGACGCATCCACCGGGTTGACGACCGACAGGATGAAACCCGCGGTCGTGTTCTGGAATTCGGTGGGAAGCTGCGCCGGCAAGAGCGCCAGGACATAAATGAGCAGCGTTGCCGACAGGCTGACCTTGGTCGAGCGTGACCAGATGCTGATCAGCATCCCGAGACCGATGAACGTAATCGCCAGCAGCGTTCCGACGATCGCGCCCCAGAGCAGGATCCGGCCGAGGATCGGATCGCCCTTCGACAACACGATCAGATAGGGCGCGGAGAGGGCCAGCGTCACCGGCCACGGCGACAACGAGGCCAGGAACTTGCCCCAGACGATCTGGCGCCGCGAGACCGGCGTGAGCAGCAGCGCCTCCAGCGTCGCGCGTTCCCGCTCCCCGCTGATGCTCTCGGCGGCGAGGACGAGGCCGGTGAACAGCCCGAAGGTGATTGCGGCAAGCAGCGCGACCAGGACGGATTCGTTCAGCGGCAGCAGCTGTATCTCGTTGTTGGTCGCCACCAGATAGGCGGTGATCGACATCAGCACGCTGAACAGGATCAGCAGGTTGAGCACATGCCCGCCGGCCCAGAGTTCCGTGAGTTCATGGCGGAACACGGTCCAGCCGAGCGAGCTGTCGCGCGTGGCGTGCGCCGTTTCGTCGCCCGCGTTGGAACGGGCGTTCATTCGATTGCCTCGGCGGTCAGTTCGAGGAACACATCCTGCAAGCGGCGGCCTTCGACCTCGAGCCCGATGATCGGGATATCGGCGGCGATGAGCGCCGTGAGGATCGGGTTCATGCCGCGATCCTCCGGACGCGCGTCGGCCCCGTCGGGGTCGGCATGGTCCACCACCAGCCAGCCGGGATCGGTTTCGTTCGGCATCACCCCGGTCACGCCCGGCACCGACAGGAGAACGGTCGCGGCACCGGCCACGGCGTCTTTCGGAACCCGGATGCGCGCGGCCACCCGGTTGTCGAGAGCGCGCTTCGCGCGGCGGGTGACCTCGGCCACGGTGCCCTCCGCCACCACCCGCCCCGCATTCAGGATGACGACGTCGTCGCAGATATTCTCGATCTCCGGCAGGAGGTGGCTCGACAGGACGACGCCGGCGTCGCGCTCGCGCGCGATGCGCCGGATCATCGCCAAGAGTTCCGTCTGGCCGCGCGGATCGAGCCCGAGCGTCGGCTCGTCGAGAAAGACCACGGCGGGATCGTTGACGAGCGCGCGGGCGATCCCCAGCCGCTGGCGCATGCCGTGGCTGAACGTGCCGATCGCCGAGTCGACCCGGTTCTGCATCCCCACATCCTTGAGCAGCGCGAGCCCGACGGTCCGGGCTTCGGCCGCCGAACGCCCGAACAGGCGGCCGAAATAGACCAAATACTCGATCGAGGTGACGCCGTTCGGGAATCCCAGCCCTTCGGGCAGAACGCCGATCTTGCGGCGGATCTTCTTGGGGTCCTTCGAACTGACTCCGGCGACCGAGAAATCACCCGACGTCGGTTCCAGCATCGTCGTCAGTATCCGGATCGTCGTCGTCTTTCCTGCGCCATTCGGGCCGAGAAAGCCCAGCACGCGTCCCGGCTGCAACGAGAACGTCAAGCCGCGAAGGGCCGGTCCCGCACCGTAGGACTTGCAAAGGTTCCTGGCCGTCAGAACCGGGGCACGGGCGCCGGGCAATTCGGACCCGGACGGGTTGGCTTGTGAACGGGTGTCGGGCGCCATCGGCAACAACCTCATCGCAAAGGAAATTTCGGCTGGTTCCGTCAGGCTAACTCAGTGACTGGCGATGCGTCGATATGGTTCTTGGGGGTAACCTGATCGGCTAGGTCGACTCCACTCATTGCCCGATCGATATATACGGCCGGTCAGGGCGCCGGAGGGTCCGAGGGGCGGTCGTTTACCGGCAGTCGATGCCAGGCATTGATTTCCCGCGTGGAATCGTGTGGCGTGGCGGCCGAAAGGAACCGCCATGCCCACGATCCGCCCCGAGAGCCCGTTGACGCCCGACCTCGCCCTGCTGATGGAGCGGCACACCGCCGCCATGCACGCGGAGACGCCGCCTGAAAGCATTCACATGCTTGATGCCGAGGCGCTCGCGGGGCCGGGCATCGACTTCTTCGTCATGCGCGAGGACGGCCGGCCGGTCGGTATGGGGGCGCTGAAGCGGATCGACGCGACCCATGCCGAGATCAAGTCGATGCACGTCCTCGCCGAGCTTCGCGGCCGCGGTCTGGCGCGGGCGATGCTCGACCATCTTGTCGCCTCGGCGCAGGCGGCGGGCTACGGGCGGCTCAGCCTCGAGACCGGCAGCGAGCCTCTCTTCGCTGCGGCGCGCGGGCTCTACGAGCGGGCG
This sequence comes from Albidovulum salinarum, assembly GCF_025673475.1. NCBI lineage: Bacteria > Pseudomonadati > Pseudomonadota > Alphaproteobacteria > Rhodobacterales > Paracoccaceae > Albidovulum > Albidovulum salinarum. Next base: position 143,547 of record NZ_JAOVQO010000006.1, read on the forward strand.
GGTTTCGAGGAATGCCCTCCCTTCGATGGCTACCGGCTCGATCCCAATTCGGTCTACATGACGCGGGCACTCGGCTGAGCCCGGAGGGTCAGCCGCCGATGCTCATCGCGAGGACCTGGCTGATCTCGGTCAGGCTGCGGCCGGACTGTGCGCGCCAGCGGTTGAAGGCTTCCTGCACGGCGGCGAGGTCGCGCTTGGACGTCGGCGCCTTGTCGACGATGCCTTCGGCAATCAGCCGGGCGGTCACGTCGGCCGAAAGGATGTAAGCGTCCTTACCCATCAGGCGCAGCACGCGCTGGCCGGTCACGCCGCCGAGCCGGGCGCCGCGCCTCGCCATGAACGCGGTGAGACCGGCCTGGTCCGCGTCCGGCCAGTCGCTGAAGAAACCCGCAGCACTGCCGTGCTCGCGGGCGAGGTCGGTCAGGAAGACGGCATTGGCGATGACGGCAGCGATCTTGGCGCCGTTGCGGACGATGCCGGTGTCGGCGAGCAGCCGGTCCAAGTCCCGATCGCCGTATAGAGCGACCCGAGCGGGATTGAACCCCTCGAAAGCGGTCTCGAATCCGTCCCATTTCGCCTCGATCACCTTCCAGTGGAAACCGGCCTGGAACAGGCATTTGGCCATCGCCGAGAGCCAGCGGTCGTCGGGAACCGCTGCGAGCGCCTCGCGGGGGGCAGGCATGGCGAGCCGCGCTTCGAGGGCGGAAGGGCCGCCCTTCCGGGCAGCTGCAATGGCGAAGATCTCGTCGAAATCACGCATGGGGCGCCTCCGGTCCGCTCGCGTCGGCCGGTCCGGCCCGCGCGCCCGGAATGCTGACCCGACAGGAGCCTTGCACGCAAGGGGCGTGACCCGCTAAAGGGAGCGAAGCGGTCCCGTAGCTCAACTGGATAGAGCAGCTGACTTCTAATCAGCAGGCTGAGGGTTCGAGTCCTTCCGGGATCGCCAATTTTTCCATATTGTCGTGCCAATGGGTCATAAGTGTGCGCAAAATCGCTGTTTTCCGCGCGCACCACGTCAGGGGCTTTGCGTCTCATCGCCTCGAAATTGCGCTATCACATTGATAAATAACAATATTGTTTAAATGTCCCAGCCCGCATCCGGAATCCATGCAAACGGCGCTTGGTTCTTGACTGTGGCGCCAAAGCGCCTCCGCCAGGCTCACCGGAGCGCGATCTCAGCCTCGCGCCGCAGATAGACTGGTCCGAACTCCTGCCCATCATGCGAAAACCGCGCGACTCGCGCGGCGGCTAGCTTGGCCCCCAAAGAGTTCCGGTGCATCCCGGTCTGGGCGGCCAGTGTCGTCATGGTGACGAAGCGACGGTGGAAAGCCTCGATATCCGCCTGGGTCATTCGATACTGGGGCCGGTTGGTTTTGGGATGGAGCACGCGAAGTGCCGGGGTCTGACCCGCTTCGATCAAGGCGGTGAAGTCTCCATGGTCGCGCAGACCGACGGATCTGCCGAAGGAGGCTGCCGAAACAAAGCCAGGCAGCATTCGTCCGACGTCCGGCCGCGCGCTTAGAACTACCGCCGCCAGCGCATCCACATCGCGCTTGCGAACTACAATACTATGGAACCCTTTGGCCCCTGCCTGTTGGCCCTTGGTGAGCGCCCCTTCCCGGATAGCCTTGAGCAGATCTCCAAGACAGAGCCCGCTCCGATTGCGGGCGAGCAGCAGGGTCTCCCAATTTCCGTCCTCCGCAGAGACCGGCCTGGCGCCCTCCTCCAGGTCCGACATCAACTCTAACCCGTCCGACAGCCGCCACGGGTTCTTGACCTTCGAAGCCCGAACGCGTGGTGCCAACAATCCGTCCTTTTCCAGGGCGGCCAACTCCTGTCGGGTCGCGCCGATCGCGTCACGCATGGCGATAGGGCCCACAAGAGCCGGGATCTCGGCCAGAAGGGATGCATGGGCCTGAGCGTCGAACAGTTTCCGGGCTGGTGGGCGCCCATCCTGAGCGGAAATGGCCCCGGCCTCGATCAGGAAGTATTCGAGAACCTCCGCACCTACCCCTGTCTCCGCTGCGGCGGTTCGCAACGAATGAAACCGGCGCTCAGAGACCTCGGCACCCAGAACAACCTCTCCGGCGGCAATTGGCCAGTGGTCCAGGATGCATTCCCGCAGGATCTGGCGAAGGGCATCGAACGCCCTCTCGCCAAGATATTCTCGAGCCAGACGGGAATAGAGCGGCCCGAAGGACTTCTTCGGTTCAGCGAGAGGGCCGCTCGCCGATGCCGCAAGCCGGTCGAGAGCCTCGCGCATTGCGCCTGCCCCCCCGATGGCGGCCTCGAAACCTGCGGCATGAAGGCGTCCCGAAGCGAAACTGTCGTCCGGATACCGCCATACTGCTTGCGCCAGCGATAGTAGGTCTGCTCGGTAATCCGTACCTCGCGGATCGCGTCCACACGCGCCATCCCCTGTCCGACAAGCACCTCAACCTGCCGCAGCTTCGTGACAATCTCTTCCGGCTTGTGCCGCTTCGTAGCCATTCTGATCCTCCGTTTTCCTAAACATAACGGCGGACCACTTCATTGGGGGAGGATCAACATTGGTGAAGAGGATCGGTGCGCCGTCCTGCGCGGATGCCGCGAAAGCAACTCCGGAGAACGCGCATGACAAAAGCAAAGATCGAAGCGAGAAGCCCATTGAACTGTCCTTCATGTCTGAAACCACGCCGGTGAACACGCCCGGCAGGCGTGGTTGAATTCTCTATTAGAATCAATAACTAACCCGGATCTTCGTCGCATCAGGCCGGCCCGGAAATCACACGCGGCGAAGCCATGCGCTCGCCTCCGGCAGCGCGCTTGACGAGATGCGTCGCACTTTCCAAGAGCCAGGCGCGGCGATACCGTCAATCCGGTAAATAGGGAGGCATCCATGGCCGAATGGCGGCAGATGAGCGCGGGCGATCTCGGCCGCGCAATCGGGCGGGGCGAGATCGACCCCGAGGAACTGACGGCAGCCTTTCTGGACGCGATCCGCGCCCACGCGCACCGCGACCGCATCTATGCCCGCCTCACCGAGGCGCGCGCGCTCGAAGAGGCGGCTGCGGCGGCGAAGCGGGCGAAGGCGGGCCAGCGGCTCTCGCTCCTCGACGGGGTGCCGATCTCCTGGAAGGACCTCTTCGACACCGCCGGCACCGCCACCGAGGCCGGCTCGCGCCTCCTTGAGAACCGAGTGCCGGAACGCGACGCCGAGGTGCTCGCCAGCGCCACCCTCCAGGGCCTCGTCTGCCTTGGCAAGACCCACATGACCGAGCTCGCCTTTTCCGGCCTCGGCCTCAACCCGGTGACCGCGACCCCGCCCAACGTCCACGATCCCGCGCTCGCCCCCGGCGGCTCCTCCTCCGGCGCCGCCGCCTCGACCGCCTTCGGCCTCGCCGCGGCCGGGATCGGCTCCGACACCGGCGGCTCGGTCCGGGTGCCCGCCGCCTGGAACGACCTCGTCGGCCTCAAGACCACCTCGGGCCGCCTGTCCCTGAAGGGCGTCGTCCCGCTCTGCGCCCGCTTCGACACCGTCGGCCCGCTGACCCGCACCGTCGAAGACGCCGCCCTCCTCCTCGCCGCGCTCGAAGGCGCGAAACCCGCCGACCTCACCGGCGCAACGCTGAAGGGCACCCGTCTCATGGTGCTCGAGACCACCGCGCTCGAGGATCTCCGCCCCGAGCCGAAGGCCGGCTTCACCCACGCGCTCGAACGCCTCAAGGACGCCGGCGCCGAGATCACGAACGCCGCCTTCCCCGACCTCGTCGAGGCGATGTCGCTCGCCGGCATCCTCTACACGACCGAGGCCTACGGCACCTGGAAAGGCGCGATCGAGACCGCGCCGGAAAAGATGTACGGCCCCGTCCGCGACCGCTTCCGCGCCGGCGCCGCCCATTCCGGCGCCGATTACGTCGCCGCCTGGCACCGGCTCGACGCGATTCGGGCGCGCTGGGCCACGCTCACCGCCCGCTACGACGCGGTGCTCGTGCCGACCACGCCGAACCTGCCGCCCGAGGCGGCGCGGCTCGAATCCGAGCGCGACTATTTCGTCACCGAGAACCTGCTCACCCTGCGCAACACCCGCATCGCCAACCTGATGGGGATCCCGGCTCTGACCCTGCCGACCGGGCTGCCCGCGACAGGGATCACGCTGATGGGCACGGCCTTCGGCGAGGCCCGGCTCCTGCGCCTCGCTGCCGCCGCCGAGATCGCCTTGCGCTGAGGACGGAAATGCCACATTCCCCCTCCACCGGGCCGCGAAAATCGCTGCTTTTTCTGGACCGCGGCGGTGGCTGCGGCTAATCTGAATCCAAAATGGGGCGCAACGACCCTATAGATTGAGGCAGTATGGCGTTTCCCGAGCGGTTTTCGAACCTGCCAGATTACGCGTTCCCGCGCTTGCGGAAGTTGCTCGACCACCACAAACCCGGTGGCGAGCCCATTGCCATGACCATCGGCGAGCCGCGCCACCCGATGCCGGACTTCGTCGGCCCGATCCTTGAGAAGCATCTCTCCGAGTTCGGCAAGTATCCCCCGAACGAGGGCGCGCCGGGCCTTCTCGCCGCAATCGCCGGCTGGCTCCGGCTGCGCTACGGCGCCGATCTCTCGCCCGAGCGGCTCATGGTCCTGAACGGCACCCGCGAGGGGCTCTTCGACGCCTGCATGGCCCTCTGCCCCGAGGTCAAGAACGGCCGCCAGCCCGTGGTGCTGATGCCGAACCCGTTCTACCAGCCCTATGCCGCCGCCGCGCTGTCGGTCGGCGCCGAGCCCGTCTTCGTCCCGGCCGGCGCGGCCACCGGCTTTCTGCCCGACTACACCGCGCTTCCGGCCGACATCCTCGACCGCACCGCGCTCGCCTATCTCTGCTCGCCCGCGAACCCGCAAGGCTCCATCGCCTCGCGCGACTACATCGCCGAGGTTCTGGCACTCGCGGAAAAGCACGATTTCATCCTGCTCGCCGACGAATGCTATTCCGAGATCTGGCGCGATCAGCCGCCGGTCGGCGCGCTCCAGGTCGCCGACGAGATCGGCGCCGATCCCGAGCGGGTCGCGGTCTTCCATTCGCTGTCGAAACGCTCGAACCTGCCGGGCCTGCGCTCGGGCTTCGTCGCCGGCGGGCCCGAGGCGATCACCCGCTTCCGCCAGCTCCGGAACTACGGCGGCGCGCCGCTGCCGCTACCAATCCAGCACGTCTCGGAAAAGGCGTGGTCCGACGAGGCCCATGTCGAGGCGAACCGGGCGCTCTATCAGGAAAAGTTCCGCATTGCCGACCGCATCTTTGCCAAGGTTCAGGGCTACAAGGGACCGGACGGCGGCTTCTTCCTCTGGCTGCCGGTCGAGGACGGCGAGGAAGCGGCACTGAAACTCTGGCGCGAGACGGGGGTTAGGGTGCTCCCGGGCGCCTATCTCGCCCGCGACGTTGCGGGCTTGAATCCGGGGAAGGGTTACATTCGCGTTGCGATGGTGGCCCCAAAAGAAGAAATGCGGCGCGGGCTCGAGATGCTCCGCGACTGCCTCTACGGTTGAGGACGAGGGCTATGGCATCGTACCAGGCAAGACAGCGCGATCCGCTTCTGGATCAGAACCTGCAGGCTGCGCTCGAACGGCGCGGCAAGGAACTTCTGGGGCTGGCGCTTCTGGTCATGGCGGTGATGACGGCGATGATGCTCGCGAGCTACTCGCCCGACGACCCGAGCTGGCTCGCCGCCACCGACTCGCCCGCCCAGAACCTGCTCGGCACGTTCGGCGCCTCGATCGCCTCGCCGCTCTTCGTCATTGCCGGCTACGGTTCCTGGGGCATCGCTCTGGTCTTCGCCGCCTGGGGTCTGCGCTTCGTCTTCCATCGCGGCGAGGAACGCGCATTGTCCCGCGTGATCTTCGCACCGATCGCGGTGGCGCTGATGGCGGTCTATGCCTCGACCCATGTCGCGGGCGAGGGCTGGGCGCACAGCTTCGGGCTCGGCGGGCTTTTCGGCGACACCGTGCTCGGCGCGATCCTCGGCGTCGCGCCGGTCAGCGCCGCCTTCGGACTCAAGGTGATGTCCCTCCTCGTCGCTGGCGGCGCGCTCGCGATGGCGCTCTTCGTCCTGGGGTTCGACCTGCGCGAGCTCGCCGGGATCGCCCGGTTCCTGCTCGTCGGCACCATCGTCGGCTACGATTTGCTGATGCGCGCCGCCGGCCGCGGCGCGGTCGCCTCGGTGCGCGGCGCCCAGGCGCTGCAGGACAAGTCCCGCGCCCGCCGCGAAGCGGCCGTGGAACGCGCCTCCCGCTACGCCCCGGAGGACGAGGAGGAGGACGAGGAGATCGCCGTCGCCCCGGTCCGCCGCGCCCGTACTGCCGAGGCGCCCCGCGCCGACGTGCTCCGCGCCGAGCCGCGCTTCGCCGCCCCCGGCCCGGCGGCCCCGGCCCCGCGCGAGAAGCGCGGCTTCCTTGCCCGCGTGACCGGCCTCGCCCGCCGCGGCGCCGAGCCCGAGTACGAGCCCGAGCCGGAGCTGATCGAATCCTATCCGACACAGGGCGGCTGGAGCGCCGAGGCGCCGAGCCCCGACCGCATCCGCGCCCGCATCGCCGACGCGGTGCGCACCCGCACCGTCCATGTCGCCGACGGCGAGCCGCGCCAGCGGGTCGAGCCGCCGCTCACCGGCGCGCCGCGCTACATGCCGCAGCCCCGCCGCGCCGCGCCCGAGCCCGCCCCGGTCGCCGGCCTCGACGACGAGGACAGCTTCGACGCCGCCCCGCCGCTCACCGCCGAGCCGCTCTTCGACACCGAGGACCGCCCCGGCCCCGCCGAGCGCGACGACACCTTCGCCCTAGAACCCACCGCCCCGCGCCCGATCGTCCAGCACGGCGCCCAGAAACCCCCCGCCCCCTCGCGCCAGGCCCTGGCCGAGGCCCAGCCGCGCCTGCGCTTCGACGACACCGCCCCGACCTACGAGACCCCGCCGCTCTCGCTCCTGGCCTCCCCCACCTCGGTCCAGCGCCGCCCGCTCTCCGACGAGGCGCTGCAGGAGAACGCCCGCATGCTCGAAAGCGTCCTCGACGACTACGGCGTCAAGGGCGAGATCGTCTCCGTCCGCCCCGGCCCCGTCGTCACCATGTACGAGCTCGAACCCGCCCCCGGCCTCAAGGCCTCCCGCGTCATCGGCCTCGCCGACGACATCGCCCGCTCGATGTCCGCGCTTTCCGCCCGCGTCTCCACCGTCCCCGGCCGCACCGTCATCGGCATCGAACTCCCCAACGCCTTCCGCGAGAAGGTGGTCCTGCGCGAGATCCTCTCCGCCCGCGACTTCGGCGACTCGGGCCTCCGCCTCCCCCTCGCCCTGGGCAAGGACATCGCCGGCGAGCCCATCGTCGCCAACCTCGCCAAGATGCCCCACCTTCTCATCGCCGGCACCACCGGCTCGGGCAAGTCCGTCGCCATCAACACGATGATCCTCTCGCTCCTCTACAAGCTCACGCCCGAGGAATGCCGGCTCATCATGATCGACCCCAAGATGCTGGAGCTCTCCGTCTACGACGGCATTCCCCATCTCCTCTCCCCCGTCGTCACCGACCCCAAGAAGGCCGTCGTCGCGCTGAAATGGACCGTCGGCGAGATGGAGGAGCGCTACCGCAAGATGTCGAAGATGGGCGTGCGCAACATCGAGGGCTACAACGGCCGCGTCCGCGAGGCGCTCGCCAAGGGCGAGATGTTCAAGCGCACCGTCCAGACCGGCTTCGACGAGGAGACCGGCGACCCGGTCTTCGAGACCGAGGAGCTGATGCCCGAGGCGCTGCCCTACATCGTCGTCATCGTCGACGAGATGGCCGACCTGATGATGGTCGCGGGGAAAGAGATCGAGGCCTGCATCCAGCGCCTCGCCCAGATGGCCCGCGCCAGCGGAATCCACCTGATCATGGCGACCCAGCGGCCCTCCGTCGACGTCATCACCGGCACGATCAAGGCCAACTTCCCGACCCGGATCTCCTTCCAGGTCACCTCCAAGATCGACAGCCGCACCATTCTGGGCGAGATGGGCGCCGAACAGCTCCTCGGCATGGGCGACATGCTCTACATGGCCGGCGGCAGCCGCATCACCCGCATCCACGGGCCCTTCGTGTCGGATGAAGAGGTCGAGGAGATCGTCAACCACCTGAAGAGCTTTGGCCCGCCCGAGTACATGTCCGGCGTGGTCGAGGGCCCCGACGACGAGAAGGAGGCCGACATCGACCTCGTCCTGGGGCTCGGCGGCAACACCGACGGCGAGGACGCGCTTTACGATCAGGCGGTGCAGGTCGTGCTGCGCGACCGGAAAGTGTCCACCTCCTACATCCAGCGCAAGCTCGGCATCGGCTACAACAAGGCCGCGCGGCTCGTCGAGCAGATGGAGGAGGAGGGCCTCGTCTCCCCCGCCAACCATGTCGGCAAGCGCGAGATTCTGGTGCCGGAGCAGTAGGGTATGGCTCCGCACAGTTTGCTCTTATTGGAGTGGTAGATGACGTTCACCAAGGCATGCAGAATTGTCGCAACTCTGGCCGTCGCCTTCGGCCTGTTGCGGCTCGGAATGGGGTTTGGCCTTGCCTTTGGGATGGGCGAGGGTGCCGACTTGTCCGGCTACATCGGCAACAAGACCACCGGACAGGTGATCAATCAGGGCATCTACGCGGTGCTTTTCGGGGTCGCCTTGGGCACACTGGCGGACATTAGCCGCGCACTGCAATCAAAGGCTAGATGAGGCTAACTCGCCGGCTTTGAATCGGCATGCTTTCCCGATGCCCGAATAGAGTACAAACGAAGACGCCGGGCGTTAATGAAGTAATACCCAAATTAACAGCTGGTCCCAACTCTTTCTTGCAGGTCCGGATCTATAAGTGCGTGCCTTTCGATGTGTTAGGGACTCGCGACGGCAACCTCTGCCTCTTGCTGTAATATTTCGACGAAATCAATAGGGTCATTGAAATAGTTTCGATAAGCGGATCTTAACTGCTTTGGCTTATCTGCACGAACGTAAACAGCGTTCAGGCTGAGGCCGGAATTTTCCAATTCAGTTGCTTTGTTGATGGCTTCTGCTGCGTTTCTAAAGGGGATAACTTCCAGGTCGGGTGTTCCATCTTCTCGTTTGAAAATGTTCAAAACATTATGTTTTTGCAGTTTCTCCTCGTCCTCAAATTGCTTCAATACAGAAAGCCTCTGTAGTATCCCCAATTCCGTTTCTAAGCTTTGAAGTTCCTGTTGTAATTCCGCCGTCGAGAGGTTTTGAAATGCTTTCACCAGGTTCTCGTGCTTGCGAGCGATTACCTCACTAGCAATGGAGAAAAACCGACCCCTCTTGGTCTGATCCATCTCAAACTTTGTCCTCTCGCCATCGAGGAGATCCGAGATTTCGACCGCAGTTGCCCATGCATGCTGCGCACGTGTTCTGTACTGTACCTCCACTAAAAGTCCGTCCCATGGCTTTCTGTTTTCCCGGCGCTCACTACCCCGCGGAAGATGGCGATACACATCGTGAATTCCACGATATCCCGTAAACTTAGGTTTTTCGATGTAGTCGTATTTTGATTTATCATAACGCAGTTCGTGTTTAACGTTTTTTGATACAGCCCCCGAATGCATATATTCTCTAAAATCTGTAAGCTCCTCTAATGTTGAAAAGATCATGCGACAGCCGGCAAAGTCATGCATTGCAGAAACGTCTGCAATTAATAGGTCTCCAGCCGCATTTTTTCTTCTTAACTTATCTATTACCGTGTTTCGGCGTTTTAGACGCTGCGCAAATTCAACTTCGTGTTCTCGCTTGTTTATATGTCTTTTGATCCATGTTTGAAATGTATTGATCACATATCCATGTGACGCGCGCCATTGGTCCACAATCTCGTAGTCTGCAGGTGCGGCGTTGCCATTTGCGATAGCAACGCCCGCGCGACGAACGGCACTCTTGTTTTCGGGGGGCGGAGGATAGATGGACATGTGATTTTCTGCATCGGAAAATTTGAACCCGATCACGTCGTATTCTTCTCCGATTGTCAAGTCGGCAAACTAAGCAATCTTGGGTTGAGCCACTTCCTTGTCCAGAAAAGTTCACCTACGACCCGCGCGGGCGGGGCGGCACCCTACTTCCCCATCCGCGACTCCTTGAGCCGCTTCAGCCCGGCGTTGCGCGCCCGTTTCGTCCTGTCCTCCGCCGCCGCCGCCTCGGCCGCCTCCTTCGCCGCGAGGTGGTCCATGAGCTCGCGGCCAAGGGCACCTCGTATCGCCAGATCAAGGACGAGGAGCGGCGGAGCGTCGCGGTTAAGCTCGTGTCGGAAACCCGGACCCCGTTTGCCGACATCGCGCAGCGGGTCGGGTTTTCCAGCCTGCCGGCGCTCGACCGGGCGTTCCGGCACTGGACCGGCAGGACCCCGACGGCATTTCGCGCCGAGAGCCTCACGGCGGATCCCGGCGCCGCCGGGGCCGGGAATGTGACGCATGGACAATCCCGCGCCGGAGCGGATAGTTGAGCGATGACCTACGATGCGGACGTGATCATTACCGGCGGCGGGCTGAACGGCCCGGCCCTTGGGCTTGCGCTGGCGCAGGCGGGGCTGACGGTCGCGGTGATCGACGCCCAGCCGGCACGGGCGCGGGCCGAGAGCAATTTCGACGGCCGCGCCTATGCGCTCGCCATCGCCTCGAAGCGGCTTCTGGCGGCGACCGGCGTCTGGGACCGGGTCGCGGCCGCGGCCCAGCCGATCCTGGAGATCAAGGCGAGCGACGGGCGGCCCGGCGAGGGCCCCGCGCCGTTCTTCCTGCATTTCGAGGCGGCCGAGATCGAGGAAGGCCCGATGGGCTTCATGCTCGAGGACCGGCACCTCTATGCCGCCTTCCTCGCCGCGATGGAGGCGGAGGCGAACCTCACCCATCTGCCCGCCACCACGGTGACCGCGCAGGAGCCGGGCGCGGCGGGCGTCACGGTCACGCTCTCGGACGGCCGGACGCTGAACGCGCGGGTGCTCGCGGGCTGCGACGGGCGCGCCTCGGGCACCGCCGTCCGGGCCGGGATCAGCCGCACCGGCTGGGGCTACGGCCAGACCGCAATCGTCTGCGCGGTGGCGCATGAGCGCCCGCATGGCGGCATCGCGCAGCAGTTCTTCATGCCCTCGGGACCGCTGGCGATCCTGCCGCTGAAGGGCAACCGCTCTTCGATCGTCTGGAGCGAGACCGACGCCGCCGCCCGCGCCATCGCCGAGCTGAACGACGCCGACTTCCTCGAGGTGCTGCGGCCGCGCTTCGGCGACTTCCTCGGCGAGATCGAGCTGGCGGGCGGGCGCTTCACCTATCCGCTGAACCTCACGCTCGCGACGAGCTACACCGCGCCGCGGCTGGCGCTCGTCGGCGATGCGGCGCACGGGGTCCATCCGATCGCCGGTCAAGGACTCAACCTTGGGTTCCGCGACGTCGGCGCACTGGCGGAGGTGCTGGTCGACGCCCATCGCCGCGGCGAAGATATCGGCGCGAGCGACGTGCTCGACCGCTACCAGAGCTGGCGGCGCTTCGATTCGACCGCGCTGGCGCTTGGCATGGACGGGGTAAACCGGCTGTTTTCGAACGACAATCCTCTGCTGCGCGCGGCCCGCGATGTCGGCATGGGGCTCGTCGGCAGCGTGCCGGGCCTGCGCCGCGCCTTCATCCGCCAGGCGGCGGGGCTGGCGGGCGATCCGCCGCGGCTGTTGCGCGGGCAGAGGCTTTGACCGCAAGCTGGGCGGAAGCGGGGCGCAGAAGCGGAGGACGGCAATGGCGGACACGGCTGCAGGCTGGACGGGCGTGATCAAGGGCAAGCCCGCCCCGGGGCAGGTCGCGACGCGGTGTCGCACGACCCGCATGGAGGACATCGCCGCCTTCACCGACATGACCGGCGACCGCAACCCGGTCCATTACGACGAGGCGCTGGCCCGGAAGACCCGTTTCGGCAAGCTGATCGTCCAGGGTGGCGTCATCACCGGCATCCTCAATGCTTGCGTCGCCGAGGACCTGCCGGGGCCGGGCACGGTGTTTCTCAACACCAACCTGAATTTCAGGAAGGCGGTCGGCGTGAACGAGACCATCACCGGGCGCGTCGAGGTCGTGTCGGTGCGCGACGACAAGCCGATCTGCGAGTTGAAGGTATCGGTGCTGGACGCCGGGGGCGAGGTCTGCGTCGAGGGCTCGGCGACGACCTACACGATGCCCCTCGAAGGGCTCTGAGCGGCACCCTCGCCGGGCCGGAGCCTGGCGGCGGCCGGAAACGGCGGTCCCGGTGGCTCAGGCGTTGAGCAGCGCGTGGAGGCGGCGGAGTACGCCGGGCTGCTTTGCGAGATCGACGGTATCGGACCAGAGACCCTGCAGTTCGCGGATGGCCTCGTCACGCGCTTTCTCCGCGCCGGGATAGAGCGGCGCAACGAAGGGGCCGCTGACAACTGCAAGGTGGGACGCTTGTCTTTCGAGTTTCATCACCAGTCTCCTCAGACTGTCATCTCGGTTAACCATGCGCCCGAATCCCGGCATCGGGATGGCAGGACCGTGCCGACCGTGGAGCCATTTCGCGGCCCATTGCGGCGGCGCCGGTTGCGCGGACGGCTCGATCCGGCGGTCAGGTCGCTTCGCGCGGCAGGAAGTTCCGGGCCGATGTCTTGCCGCGCAACCCGCCCCAGAGATCGGCCTCGGCACCGAGCGCCTCGTAGAGGAACGCCATCATCGCCCGGACCCTTGCGGCGTTGCGCAGGTCGGGGTGGGTCAGCACCCAGAGCTCCATGTCGAGGTTGCGGATCGGGTCCGAAATCCGCAGGAGCCGGGGGTCGGCGTCGCCGACGTAGCAGGGCAGGAAGGTGAGCCCGAGCCCCTCGGCGGCGGCGTTCTGGACCGCGCGCGAGGCGCGGCACTGGAAGACCGCGCGGTCCTCGCCCTCCTCCCTCGTCTTCCAGACCGTCGGCACGAGCCAGGGCGCGGTACCCTCGATCAGGCAGAACGGATGCTCGGCGAGCGGGCGGTCGGGCGCGGACGCTAGGTAGCTCTCGGTCGCGTAGAGCGCGAAGCGGAAGGCACAGATCTTGCGGCCGAAGCTGGTCTCGGGCGGGGCCCTGGTGGCGCGGATCGCGATCTCGGCCTCGCGCCGGTTGAGGTCGAGGGCGCCGTGGCCGGGGGTCACGTCGATCTGGATGTCGGGATGGTGGGCGAGGAAGCGCGCGACGAGGCCGGGCGCGTGATCCTCGGCGAAGGCCTCGGGGCAGGTGATCCGCAGCCGCCCGCTCAGCCGCGCGTCCTGCCCGAAGACCTCGAGCCCGAGCGCGTGGAACTCGCCCTCGATCCGCTCGGCATAGTCCATCGCGGTGCGGCCAGCATCGGTCATCATGTAGCCGTGGTCGAAGCGGTCGAAGAACCGCACGCCGGTCTTTTCCTCGATCGCGTTGATGTTGCGGAAGACCGTGCTGTGGGTCTTGCCGAGAAGCCGCGCGGCGCCGGAGAGGCTCTGCGCCCGGCAGATCGCGAGGATGATCGCGAGGTCGCTCCATTCGAGCGCGCGCTGCGTGGCCTGCAAGTCGGTGGTCTTCGGCATCGTCCGGGGCCTGTCCATTCCTGCAAACCGGGCTTTCGGGATTGGCGAATTCCCGGTCGCCCCCGAGCATGGCAGGTTTTTCTCAAGACCGGAACGGCCCGGTCGCCCCCACGTAAACCAGGGAGAGAGACGATGTTCATCCAGTTCGTGCAGTTCGAAACGACGCTGACGGAAGCCGAGGTCATGGCGATCGCCGAGGAGCGTGCGCCGCAGTTCCGCGCCATCGAGGGGCTTGTGCAGAAGTTCTACCTGAAGCTGGGCAAGCCCAACCATTACGGCGGGTTCTACATCTGGGCGTCGCGCGAGGCGATGGCGGCGTTCCGTCAATCCGAACTCGCCCGGACGATCCCCTCCGCCTACCGGGTCGTCGGCGCCCCGGATGTGGATATCCATGAGTTGCTCTTTCCGCTGCGTGACGACGCCGCACTCGCGCCCGGCGCCACAGCCGCCTGAAACCCCGGCGCCGCCCCCGGGCGGCGCCATCACCTCAGCCGATCTTGCGCGCCTCGCTCACCAGCATGATCGGGATGCCGCCGCGGATCGGAAAGGCGAGACCGGCGCGCTTGGAGATCAGCTCCTGGCGCTCGGCATCGTAGGAGAGCGGCGCCTGCGTCAGCGGACAGACCAGCGCCTCCAGCATCCGCCGGTCGACCTTCACCTCGTCGTTCATTGCATCATCTCCTCGCCGCCGCCGCGCAGCGCATACTCCATCAGCGTCACCAGCGTCTCGCGCCGGGTCGCAAGCGACGGCGCCTCGAGGAGCGCTTGCTTGTCCTCGGGCTCGAACGGGCAGAGCATCGAGAGCGAGTTGATCAGGAGCTCGTCCTCGGCATCTTTCAGGCTGTCCCAGTCGGTCGAGAGCTGCTCGGCCTCGAAGAAGCGCCGCAGGAGCGCGAGGAAATCGTCGCGGTCGAAGCCCGCGTCATGCTCGGCCGGCCCGCGGTCGCGCGAAAAGCCATCCCAGCTCACCTCGGCCGAGAGATAGGGCGCGAAGCCCGAGATCTCGCGCGTCAGCCGGAAGCGCGAGACGCCGGTGAGCGTGATCATGTAGCGCCCGTCATCGGTCTCGGAAAACCCGGTGACGCGCCCGGCGCAGCCGATCGCGGCCAGAAGCGGCTGGCCGTCGGGGCCGGGACGGGGCTGGATCATCCCGATCAGCCGGTGGCGGGTCTTCAGCGTGTCCTCGAGCATCGCGAGGTAGCGCGGCTCGAAAATCTGCAGGGGCAGCCGGGCGCGGGGCAAGAGAAGCGCCCCCGGCAGCGGGAAGAGCGGGATCTTGTCCGGCAGGTCGCCATGGAGCTTCATGCACCCGATCCTAGCGGCTTGACGCCATCAGGCAAAGATCATCGACGAGAGTTTCCGGCGCCCCTTGAGCACGATCGGATCGGTCGGCTTCAAGGCCTCGAAGATGGTGAAGAGCTGCGTCTTGGCCGCGCCGTCGTTCCACTCGCGGTCACGGCGGAAAAGCTCCAGCAGCTCCTCGACCGCGCCCTCGACCTTGCCGGCGGCATGGAGCGCCTGGGCGAGGTCGAACCGCGCCTCGTGGTCGTCGGGATGCGAGAGCACCCGGTCGAGCAGCTCCGCGACCGGGCCGGCATTGGCGGCCTGCCGGGCGAGCGCCAGCTGGGCGCGGGCGGCCTCGATCTCGGCCGCGTTGGCGATCGCGGCCGGCACCGCAGAGAGCAGCCCCTCGGCCTCATCCTTGCTGCCGGCGGCGAGATGGGCGCGCACCAGCCCGCCATAGGCGCGGGCATTCTCCGGCTCCTCGCCGAGGATCGCGGCGAAGGTCTCGGCGGCATCCACCGCGACCCCTTCGGCAAGCATCTGCTCGGCCGCGTCGAGCGCCTCGGAGAGCCCGCCGTCCCCGGCAAGCCCGGCGAGCCGGTCGACGAAGGCCTTGATCTCGGAGCCCTGGACCGCGCCCTGAAACCCGTCCACCGGCTTACCCTCCCAGAAGGCGTAGACGGTCGGGATCGACTGGATACGCAGCTGCGCCGCGATCATCTGGTTCTCGTCCACATTGACCTTGGCCATGCGAACCTTGCCCTTGGCCGCGGTCACCGCGGCTTCGAGCGCCGGCCCGAGCGTCTTGCAGGGTCCGCACCAGGGCGCCCAGAAGTCGACGATCACCGGCACCTCGCGGCTCGCCTCGATGACTTCCTTCATGAAATCCGCCTCGGTCACGTCGCGGATCAGGTCGCCGGCCGCCGGAGCGTCCTGTTTCTGGCTGAATTCGAGCATGTCTGCCCCCGTTGTCTCGTGTCGCCTCCTATATGAGCGCCCGGGGCCGAAAGGCCAAGAGGCATCCGCCACCCCGCCCGGCTCTTTCATCTTGCCCGAAGTATCCCCGCCGGAGGCATCCGCCGCCCAGCCCGGGGCGATGGCTCAGCCCTTGTCGAAGAACGGCGTCACCTGCGCCACGATCACCGAGTTCTCGGCGAGCGCACGCTCCATCAGCGCGCGCTCGTCGTCTTCGATCTCGTGGCCCTGGGCCGCGCGTTCTTCGGCGGTGCCGTAGCCGGTGACATCCAGCGGCGCCATGTCGGCCTGCTTGAGGATCGCCACCGTCTCGCGCACCGCCTCGTCCTCGTCGACGCCCGAGGCATAGATCATCAGCGCCGCGCCACTCGCGCCCTTGGGCAGGCCGTCACCGGACTTTCGGCCGACCTCGACAACGAGGGTGTAGACCTGCTGGGGTCGTTTCGGCTTCTCGGTCATTTTGCTCTCCAACCGCGCCCACCGAAAATCCTTCAAGGATCTTCGGGAAGAAAATTACTGAATTTTCTTCCCGCGCCCGGCCTCAGTCCCGCAGGAGATCGTTGATCGAGGTCTTGGCCCGGGTCTGGGCGTCGACCTTCTTCACGATCACCGCACAGTAGAGGTTGATGCCGCCCTTCGAAGGCATCGAACCCGCGACGACGACCGACCCCGCCGGCACCTCGCCGTAGAAGACATCGCCGGTCTCGCGGTCGACGATCTTCGTCGACTTGCCGATGAAGACGCCCATGCCGAGCACCGAGCCCTCGCGGATGATACAGCCCTCGACGACCTCCGACCGGGCGCCGATGAAGCAGTTGTCCTCGATGATCGTCGGGCCGGCCTGCATCGGCTCCAGCACGCCGCCGATGCCGACGCCGCCGGAAAGGTGGACGTTCTTGCCGATCTGGGCGCAGGAGCCGACGGTGGCCCAGCCATCGACCATCGAGCCCTCATCGACATAGGCGCCGATGTTGACGAAGGAGGGCATCAGCACCACGCCCTTGCCGATGAAGGCCGAGCGGCGGACGATCGAGCCCGGCACCGCGCGGAAGCCCGCGGCGCGCCATTCATGCTCGCCCCAGCCGTGGAACTTCGAGGGCACCTTGTCCCACCAGGTGGTGCCGCCGTTGCCGCCGGAGATCGGCTCCATGTCGTTCAGCCGGAACGACAGCAGAACCGCCTTCTTGGCCCACTGGTTCACATGCCAGTTGCCGTCGGACTGGCGCTCGGCGACGCGGAGCTTGCCGCTGTCGAGCGCGGTCAGCGTCGCCTCGATCGCCTCGCGGGTTTCGCCCCCGGTCGCGGTCGTGATCGTGTCGCGCGCCTCCCAGGCGGCTTCGATGGCGGTCTCAAGTGCGGCATTGGACATGGGCGTTCCCTCGGAATCTGACGTCGCGTGACCATGGCCTATAGGGCGGCTCGGCCCGCGAAGCAATGCGACCATGCGCGTCACAGTTGCGCCATCTTGCGCGGCCATGCTGGCATCCAGCCCGCAAAGGGGCTACGCCTTTGGGTAACAGGACCTCGAGGACGCTCATGAAAGAAGATCCCCGCCGCCACCCGTTCCGCCACAGCCACCAGGATGTGGAGACCGCCGACCGCATTCCCGACACGCCGCAGACCCGCGCCCCGGCCTACCGGCTCGCCTTCACCGATCCCGACTTCATGTGCCGCGAGGAGCTGCGCCCCGTGCGCCTGCAGCTCGAGCTTCTGAAGCCGCAGATGATCATGGACGAGCGCGGCATCGAGTCGACGATCGTGATGATGGGCAGCGCGCGTATCCCCGATCCGACCGGCACCGCCGAGCAGCCCGAGCCGCCGGTGATCGAGACCGCCGCGGGCGGCAAGACCGAGGCGGCGACCGGCGCCGCGGCGCTCGCGAAATGGTACGACGAGGCGAGGAAGCTCGCCCGGATCATGACCGAGAAGAGCCTCAGGAGCTACGGCCGCGAGGACGTGATCGTGACCGGCGGCGGCCCCGGCATCATGGAGGCCGGGAACCGCGGCGCGGTGGACGCGGGCGGCCATTCGATCGGGCTCAACATCGTCCTGCCGCACGAGCAGGCGCCGAACGTTTATGTAACGCCCGACCTCTGCTTCAACTTCCACTACTTCGCGATCCGCAAGATGCATTTCCTGATGCGCGCGAAGGCGATCTGCATCTTCCCCGGCGGGTTCGGCACATTGGACGAGATGTTCGAGAGCCTGACGCTGATTCAGACCGGGCGGATGAAGAAGGTGCCGTTCCTCCTCTTCGGCCGCGCCTTCTGGGACAGCATCATCAACTGGCAGGCGCTGGCCGAAGCGGGCACGATCTCGCCCGAGGACCTGAGCCTCTTTTCCTTCGTCGAGAGCGCCGAGGAAGCGGTGGAGATCATCGAGGGCTGGCAGAACGGCTGCTAGGCGGCCGGTTCAGCCGGCCTCGATCTCGATCATCACCGGCCCGTCGGGGCGGCGCAGGTCCCTCAGCGCCCCGGCCACCGCCTCGGGCGCCATCGCGACGCGGGCGAAGGGCATGGCGCAGGACTGCGCGACGGCGGCGAAATCGGGCGGCGTCGGGTGGCAGCCGGTGACGGCGACGCCGACGCGCGCCATCGAATCCGCGATCTCCTGATAGGCGTGGTTGTTCCAGATCAGGAAGGCGATCGGCAGCTTCTCGTCCACCGCGGTCATCAACTCGGGCAGGGAGAACTGCGCGCCGCCGTCGCCGGCGAGGCAGACGACCGGCGCGTCGGGGTCGGCGAGGGCCGCGCCGATCGCGGCCGGGATCGCGAAGCCGAGCGCGCCGAAGCCGGTCGCGGCGTTGAACCATCCGCCGGGGCGGTCGTGGTCGTAAAGAAGATTGCCGGCGTAGATCGCTTGCGTCGAGTCGCCGACGAAGATCGCGCCCGGAACCGTGTCGCGCACCGCTTCGAGGATGGCAAGTTGCGGCAGCATCACCGGGTCGAGCCCGGCGCGGGCGGCGTCGATTGCCTCAGCCGCGCGCGTCGCGCCGTCACGGGGCGCGCGTTCCGGCAGCGCCCCGGTCAGCGCCGGAAGCACCGCCTCGGCATGGCCGCGCAGCGCGATCTCCACCGGGTTGAGGGCAAGCTGCTCGGCCGAGATGTCGATCCGGACGAGCCGCGCCGGGACCGGCATCGCGCCGCCATACATCTCGTAGTCGGTGGGGCCGAACTCGGTGCCGACGGCGAGCACGACGTCGGCGGCGCGGATCAGGTCGCGCACCGGTTCGAGACAGGGATTGACCGGCACCGCGAGCGGGTGACGGTGCATCAGGCCGCGGGCGTTCACGGTCTGCACCACCGGTGCGTCGAGCCGTTCGGCAAGCGCGGTGAGCGCGGCGTCGGCGTGCCTGGCGCCGCCGCCGGCGAGGATCAGCGGGCGAACGGCCTGGCCGAGCGCCTCGGCGGCGCGGCGGATCGCATCAGGATCGGGCAGAACCGGCGCGGCATAGGCGGGCGCGGGGACCGGGAGCGCGGGCAGGCCCATCACGTCGAGCGGCACCTCGATATGGGCCGGGCCGGGCCGGTCGGAGGCGAAGCCCGCGAAGGCGCGGTCGAGGGCCGGGGCCAGCGCTTCGGCGCTCTCGACCCGGTCGGCGGTGCGGGCGACGAGCGCGGTCAGCCCGAGTTGGTCGGGCAGTTCGTGCAGGCAGCCGAGGCCACGCCCCAGCGTCGCCCGCCGGTTCACGCCCGAGATCACCAGCATCGGCACCGAATCCGCCCGCGCCTGGCCCATCGGCGTCAGCGTGTTGGTGACCCCCGGCCCGGTAATCACGAAGGCGACGCCGGGCTTACCCGAGACGCGGGCATAGCCGTCGGCCATGAAGCCCGCCCCCTGTTCGTGGCGTGGCGTGACATGGCGGATCGGCGAGCCCGCGAGCCCGCGGTAAAGCTCCACCGTGTGGACGCCGGGAATGCCGAACACCACGTTCACGCCGCGCGCCTCGAGCGCCTTCACAAGGGCTTCACCGATCGTCGTCACTTTCAGGCTCCTATCCGGCACTTGGCGTTGGCATGGGTCACGATCCGGTCGCAGGCGCGGCGGAAGCGGCCGTCATCGACGGTGAGCGCCACACGGACCCAGCCGGCGAGCGACTGGCCGAAGGCCGAGCCCGGCATCACCGCGACCCCGGATTCGATCAGGTCGAGCGCGTAGTTGCGGTCGCTCATGCCGGTAGCGGTGACGTCGATCAGCGCGAACATGCCCGCCTCGGGGCGGTGGACGCGGAGCCGCGTCTCCTGCGTAAGCCGTTCGGCGAGGTATTTCGCCCGCGCCGCGAAGCGGTGACGCATCCCCGCGGCGACCTCCGAGGGTCCGGAGACCGCGAGCGCGGTCATGTCGGCGATGAAGGGCTGGTTGCCGAAGAGCATGGATTCCGACAGGGGCAGCAGCCGTTCGGTGAAGGCGGCGGAACCGATACACCAGCCGGAGCGGAAACCGGGCGCGGCATGGGACTTGGAGATCGAGGAGACCACGACGACCCGCTCGGCGAGATCGGCGCGCGCGAGCGGCGAGGTGAAGGCAACGCCGTCGAAGACGAGCTCCTCGTAGACCTCGTCGACGATCAGCCAGAGATCGTGGGCAACCGCGAGGCGGCCGATGGCGTCGATATCCTCGGGGCGGAGCACCGCGCCGGTCGGATTGTGCGGCGTGTTGAGGAGCACCGCCCGCGTCCGCGGCGTGATCCGGGCCGCGATGTCCGCGGCGGCAATGCGGAAGCCGCGCTCGGGCCGGAGCGGCACCGGCACGAGCGCGGCACCGCTCGCGGCGACCACGGCCTCGTAGGTGGCGTACATCGGGTCGCCGACGAGGACCTCGGTGCCGGGCTCGGCGAGGCCCATCAGGACGGCGTAGAGCGCGGTCTGGGTGCCGGGGAAGCAGAGCACCTGATCGGCGCCGATCGGGCGGCCGGCGCTTTCCGTGTAGCGCGCGGCGAGCGCCTCGCGCAGCCCCTCCTCGCCGCGGCCGCTGGAATACTGGGTGCGGCCGGCACGCATCGCCGCCGTCGCCGCCTCGACCAGCTCAGCGGGGGCGGCGACGTCGGGATTGCCGATCGTCAGCTCGATCACGTCATGGCCCTGCCGGGCGCGGGCGCGGGCATGGGCATGGATCTCCCATTTCGCGCCTCCGAGACCGGAGAGGCGGTCGAGAACCGGGGAATACTTCATTGGGACGCCTCATCGCGCAAAAGGGAAAGACCAAGGATCGCGCCGACCGAGTCGCGGGCGATCCCTTCAAGCTCACTGGACCCGAAGGCCTCGGGCAGCGCACCGCCTTCGAGCCAGAGCCCGTCGATCACCGCGTTGCAGGCGATGGCGAGCCGCCGCGCCTCGGCCTCGGGCACGGGCCGGCCGGATTCGGCCAGCGCGTCGGACAGGAGCCCTTGCAGGAGGTCGCGGTAGCGCAGGTAGCTCTCGCGGTGGGTGGCGTGCATCGCCGGGTCGCGGCGGATCATGTGGATGAAGCCGGCCCAGAGCGAGACCGCGCGCGGGTCGGCGACCGGCGGCGTGACCGAGCCCGCGACGAAATGCGCGAGCCGCGCCCGCGCCGTGCCGGCGCCTCCAGCGGAGGCCTCGGAGGCTTCGGTCTGGGCCTGCATATGCGCCTCGTAAGCGGCGTTGACGAGCTCTTCCTTGGTCGAGAAATAGTGCCGGATCATGCCCTGGGTGAGCCCCGCCTCGGCGGCGATCGCGCGCACCGTGGCGGCCTGCGGACCGAACTCGGCAATCAGTTCCAGCGTCGCGCGGATCAGCGCCGCCCGACGGCTGTCGGGATCCTCGCGGGTGAAGCTGCGGCGCGGTTCGGACATCGGCTCCCCGGATTCGGTGTGGAAATTATACGCTTGCATAATTACCGGAACCGGAGGCGGCCACAACCGGAATCTGCGCCTCTCCGACGCTGTCAGGCGGGGCGGAACAGATAGGTGTAGTAGTTGCTCGATCCGAAGAACACGCCCTCTTCCGAGGCGGCAAGTTGCGCGTCGGCCCAGGCGTTGGCCTCGGCCTCGGTCATCACGCCCGAGCGCGGCCCGAGCACGCGGAGCCCCTCGACCGCGCTGACCCAGAAATCGGCGCGGCCAGCTTCGGTCAAGACGTAGGAGAACATGCGGTCGAGCACGAGGCCGTGGCGCTTGGCGATCCGCAACATCTGGCGCAGCACCCGCGGCTGGGTGACGAGCGCCTCGATCACCCGGTCGGAGTTTTGCCGCGACTGCTCTGGATCTGCTTCCTCGAAGGTGAGCGAGGCATAGTCGCCGTCATAGACCACGATCCTGCCGCCGGGCCGCACCACCCGCGCCATCTCGCCCAGAACCGCGCCGGGATCGTCGAGATGGCTGAAGAGTGTGTGGGCGATGACGGCGTCATAGCTGGCTTCGGCGAGGTTCAGCGAATGGGTGTCGCCCACCTCGAACCGGGTCCGCTCGCCTGCGCCCTCGTCGGCCGCGTACCGCCGCGCCGCGCGCACGAGGTAGTCGCTGAGGTCGATGCCGTGGCAAGTGCCGGCGAAATCCGGCCGGGCGCAGATCCGCCGCGAGACGAGGCCGGTGCCGCAGCCGAGGTCGAGGACCGAGGCGGCGCCGTCGATCTCCATCGCGTCGAGATAGTCGTCGAGCATGCCGACGAACGCGGCGTTCTTTCCCCGCGCCTCGAGCCGTGCCACCATCACGTCGAGCGTCGCCTCGTCGAGCCGGTCGGTGCCGTTCCAGGGATCGGTTCCAGCCATCGTTACCCCTCCTTCGTCATTGCGGTCACGTCGAAGGATAGCACGAAGCGCCGCGGCCCGCTCAGCGCCGCGCCGGTCCGCGACGGCGCGCGGAAAGCGCGTGGCGGATCCAGGCGACGGCCCTGGCGATGACCGCGCGCAGGCGGCGGCGACGCGCGGTCGAGGCCGCGCGGCGGCAGAGCCGCACCTGCGCCGCGCGGCGCGCGCGGTACTGGTCGAGCAGCACCTCGCGGCGCGACGGGGCGACGCCGCCCGTGCGCGGGTTCGACAGGTGGCGAAGGTGGAGATCGGTGTCGTCGTACAACATGGCAAGTCCTTTCTGACCTTGTGCTGGTGCCGGGATCGAGACTAGCCGGTTGAGCGGCGCCGACATTTCGGGTAAAACCGAAACATGAACGGA
The DNA here is from genome assembly GCF_025673475.1 of Albidovulum salinarum. Lineage (NCBI taxonomy): Bacteria > Pseudomonadati > Pseudomonadota > Alphaproteobacteria > Rhodobacterales > Paracoccaceae > Albidovulum > Albidovulum salinarum. The sequence continues at coordinate 166,464 of NZ_JAOVQO010000006.1, forward strand.
CTCACCGCCATTGCCGAGGTTGCCTGGCTGATCGGGGATCCCGCACGCGCCAATATCCTTTACGCGCTGAGGGACGACGGCCATGTCTCGGCCGGCGACCTCGCGGAAGTGGCGGGACTCGCGCCCTCGACGACGAGCGGCCATCTCGCGCGGCTGGCCGAGGCCGGGCTGGTGCGGATCGACGCGCGCGGGCGCAAGCGCTTCTACAGCCTCGGCGATCCGGCAGTGGCCGAGATCCTCGAAGGCATCGAGGCGCTGGTGCGCAGGTTGTCGGACCGGGAACCAGAGCCCCTGCCCTGGGACCGGGGCCGGGTGCATTCGCGGATGTGCCTCGACCATCTCGCCGGGCGGCTCGGCGCGCAGCTCGCGGGCGCGGCGATCGGCAAGGACTATATCCGCCATTCGGCACGCGGCCTCGCGCTGACCGGGACCGGCGCGGCCTGGCTCGGTTCGCTCGGCGTCGATGTCGCCCGGATCGAGGCCGAGCCGCGGCGGTTCCTCGGGCTCTGCCCCGACTGGTCGCGACAGATGACGCATATCGGCGGCGCGGTCGGCGCGGCGATCTACCGCGGCCTCGTCGGCACCGGCTGGCTCAGGCGCGAGCCGGGGTCGGACCGTGTGGCGGTCACGCCGAAGGGCGTGGCGGGGTTCCGGGCGGAGTTCGGGCTGGATCTGAGAGAAGCGGCGGCCGGAGGCGCGGCCTAACCCGGCATGAGGCTGGCCAAGCCACCCGGTTCCGCCTAATGCTTTAGGGACAAAGCCGGACTTCCTGCCATCGCCTGCGAGGATCGACGCCATGTATCTTGACGCCAGAGGGCTGGTTCTTTCGACCAACAGCGGAAAGGCCGCGACCGCCTTCGACCATCTTGTCGCCGGTTACCTGACCCAGCGGGCCGATGCGGGCGAGCGGCTCGAGGCGGTGCTGGCCGCCGATCCGGACTTCGCGCTGGCGCAGTGCATGAAGGGCTATTTCGCGATGCTCGCCTTCAAGGAGGCGATGGTCCCCACCGCCGCCGAGCAGGCCCGCAAGGCGGCGGCGCTCTGCACGGACGTCACCGAGCGCGAGCGCAGCCATGTCGCGGCGCTGGCCGCCTGGGCGGAGGGCGATCTCGACCGCACGCTGGCGACCTGGGAGGCGATCCTGCGCGACCACCCGCTCGACGTCGTGGCCTTCCGTCTCGCGCATTTCCTCTACTTCTGGCTCGGCCGGCCCTATGAGATGGTGGCCTCGGTCGACCGCGTGCTTCCGGCCTGGTCGGAGGAGGTTCCGGGCTATTCGGCGATGCTCGCCTGCCATGCCTTCGCGCATGAGGAGGTCGGCGACTATGTCGCGGCGGAGCCGTCGGGGCGCAGGGCGATCGAGCTTGATCCCGGCGATCTCTGGGCGGCCCATGCCGTCGCCCATGTGATGGAGAGCCAGGGCCGCAGGAGCGAGGGCATCCGCTGGCTGACCGCGCTCGCGCCGAACTGGGAGGGCAGCCACAACATGCAGCACCACCTCTGGTGGCACTGCGCGCTCTTCAAGCTGGAGCATGGCGACCATGCCGGGGTGCTGGAGCTTTACGATACCCGGTTTCGCAACCTCAATGCGCCACTGACGGTCGCCTCGCCCGATGTCTATATCGACGTGCAGAACGCGGCCTCGATGCTGTTCCGGCTGCAGCGGCTGGGCGTTGATGTCGGCACCCGCTGGGTCGAGCTTGCCGACAAGGCCGAGGCGCGGATCGGCGACTGCGTGTCGGCCTTTACCCTGCCGCACTGGATGATGGCGCTTACGGCGACCGGCCGCACCGAGGCCGCCGGGCGCATGATCGAGGCGATGCGGGGCTTCGCCAAGGGACAGGGCACGCTGCCGCCCCTGGTGCGGGACTACGTGCTACCGATCTCGGAGGCCTTGCTGGCCCATGCCGCCGGGCACCACGACAGGGCGGTCGAGCTGATGCGCCCGGCGCTTGGCGGCATGTACCAGCTTGGCGGCAGCCATGCCCAGCAGGACGTGCTGGAACAGCTCTTCGTCGATGCCGCGCTGAAGGCCGGGAGCCTCGACGACGTCCGCCTCGTCGTGGAACGCGTCGCCGGGCGCCGAGCGATCCCGCCGGAACGCTTCCTCGGCTGGCGCGAGGCTGCGCGGCGCGCCGACCTTGCAGCACCCCTGGCCTGACCAGGTCAGACGATGACGTCGATCGCTTCCTGATCGCCGACGCCGAAGACCCGCTTGTAGCGGGCGATCTGGTCGGCCGGCCCCATCGCCTTCAGGGGATTGTCGGAGAGCTTCACGGTCGGCCGCCCCTCGGCCGCCACCGCCTTGCAGACGAGGCTGAACGGCGCCAGCGTGTCGCCCGGCGTGAGGCCGCGGAAATCGTTTGTGAGAAGCGTGCCCCAGCCGAAGGAGACCCGGACCTTGCCAGAGAAACGGGCGTGCAGCTCCTCGATCTTCTCGACGTCGAGCCCGTCCGAGAAGATCACCAGCTTCTGGGTCGGATCCTCGCCGCGCTCCTTCCACCAGCGGATCGCGGTCTCGGCGCCGGTCGCGGGATCGCCGCTGTCGATGCGAATCCCGGTCCAGCCGGCGAGCCAGTCGGGTGCGCGCTTGAGGAAGCCCTCGGTGCCGTAGGTGTCGGGCAGGATGATCCGCAGGTTGCCGGAATGCTCCTCGTGCCAGTCGGCGAGCACCCGGTAGGGGGCCTTGGCGAGGTCTTCGTCGGTTTCGGCGAGCGCGGAATAGACCATAGGCAGTTCGTGCGCGTTGGTGCCGATCGCCTCGATGTCACGGCGCATCGCGATGCGGCAGTTCGAGGTGCCGACGAAGGCCTCGCCCAGCCCCTCGATCATCGCCTGCACGCACCAGTCCTGCCAGAGGAACGAATGCCGTCGGCGCGAGCCGAAATCGGCGATGCGGAGACCCTCGATGGGCCGGAGCCGCTCGATCTTCTCCCAGAGCCGGGTCATGGCGCGGGCATAGAGCACTTCGAGCTCGAACTTGCCCATCGCGGCGAGCACCGCGCGCGAGCGCAGCTCCATCAGGATCGCGAGCGCGGGGATCTCCCAGAGCATCACCTCGGGCCACTTGCCTTCGAAGGTCAGCTCGTACTGGTCGCCCTTGCGTTCGAGATGGTAGGGCGGCAGGCGCAGCGCCTCGAACCACTCCATGAACGCGGGCGAGAACATCTGCCGCTTGCCGTAAAAGGTATTGCCGCGGAGCCAGGTCGACTCGCCGCGCGTGAGCGAGAGCGAGCGGACATGGTCGAGCTGCTCTCTCAGCTCGCCCTCGTCGATGAGCTTGGCGAGCGGGACCGATTTGGTTCGGTTGATGAGGCTGAAGGTGACGGTGGTGTCGGGCCGGTTCCGGTGCACCGACTGGCACATCAGGAGCTTGTAGAAATCGGTGTCGATCAGTGACCGGACGATCGGGTCGATCTTGAACGCGTGGTTGTAGACGCGGGTGGCGATGTCGACCATTCAGGCCTCCAGCCGCACACCGGCGGCACGCATTTCGGCGCGCGCCTTCGCGAGCGAGCCGTCGAGGTCAATGGCGCGGCATGCGCCTTCGAGCACGGTGACGTTGAAGCCGAGCTTCGCTGCGTCGATCGCCGAATAGGCGACGCAGAAATCGGTGGCGAGGCCGACGAGCGTCAGGTCGGTGACGCCGCGCGTTCTGAGATAGCCCTCAAGGCCCGTGGGCGTGGCGTGGTCGTTCTCGAAGAAGGCGGAATAGCTGTCGATGGCGGCGCGGAAGCCCTTGCGGATCACGAGGTCGGCAAGGTCGGTGGCGAGGCCGGCATGGAAGGCGGCCCCGTCAGATCCCTGGACGCAATGGATGGGCCAGAGCACCTGCGGCCCGTAGGGCATCTCGGTCAGGCTGAAAGGTTCGGCGCCGGGATGGTTCGCGGCGAAGGAAGCGTGATCCTCGGGGTGCCAGTCCTGGGTCAGCACCTTGACCGCGAAGTCGCCCATGAGCTCGTTGATGCGGGGGATGATCGCGTCGCCATCGGCGACGGCAAGAGCGCCGCCGGGGCAGAAGTCGTTCTGCACGTCGATGACGATCAGGGCATGGCTGGTGTCGCGCATGGTGCCTCCGCTGCTGCCATTTCGATGCGTAAGCAGCGGCGGAGCACTCGTCAACCTGCGGGTTGACTCTTTGGTACCTTGGTACCAATATACTGCCATGAAGAAAGTCGAACGCGTGCAGACCGGCCTCAGGCTGGAAAAGCGGCTCCTCAAGGTGATGAAGGGGCTGGCGGAGCATCTGGAGATGCCGGTAGCAGAGCTGGTCGAAGGCATGGCTCTGCATGCTTTCGAGGGAAAGGCGCCCTTCTCGGAGGAGACGCTCGGCAAGATCGCGCAGCTGAAGGGGGTCTACGGTCTCGACCTGACCGCCGCCGACAGCCATCGCCTGGCGGAGGACCCGGCGTGACCCCCGCAGAAACCCTCGCGGCCCTCGAAACCGGCACGCTGGACCCGGCGGGCTTCACCCATCGCGACCATGTCCTTACCGCGTGGGAGGCCCTTCGGCGGGACGATTTCTTCATCGCGGCCTGCCGCTATGCGTCGGCGATACGGCGGCTGGCGCAATCCTGCGGCCGACCCGAGAAATACTCCGCCACCATAACGCTTGCTTTCCTCAGCCTCATCGCGGAGCGCATGGAGCCGGCCTCCGACGACGCCGAAAGATTCCTTGCCGAGAACCCCGGCCTTCTCGCGGCGGGGATCCTGGAGCATTACTATTCGGCCGAACGGCTGGCTTCCGCGCGTGGCAGGCGGGTCGCGCTGCTGCCCGACCGCGCGGGCCAGAGGGTTGCGCCGCAGCCGCCGCTTTGATATCGGCGCGCTCCCTCATTCGCACCAGCAGGCAGAGCCATGTCCCCCGCGATCGGCATCGATTTCGGCACCTCGAACACCGCCGCCGCGACCTTTAGCGCGGGGCAGCCCCGGATCGTGCCGCTCGAGGCGGGGCGCGAGACGCTGCCCACCGCGATCTTCCTCGATTACGCCGCGCGGCGCACGGTGTTCGGCAGCGCCGCCGTCGGCGCGATGATCGACGGACAGGAGGGGCGCTTCATGCGGGCGCTGAAGAGCGTGCTCGGCACGCCGCTCGCCCGCGAGCGGCGGCAGTTCCTGAACCGGCGGCTGTCGCTGCTCGACGTGGTGGCGGAGTTCCTCGCGGAGATCCGCAGGCGGGCCGAGACCGAGGCCGGAACCGGGTTCCGCCGCGTCGTTTCGGGGCGGCCGGTGCGGTTCCACAGCGTCGACCCCGAACGCAATGCACAGGCGGAGATCGACCTGCGGGAATGCTACCATAACGCGGGCTTCGAGGAGATCCGCTTCGTCAACGAGCCGGAGGCGGCGGCCCGCGCCGCCGGTCCCGGCGCGGGCATCGGGCTCATCGTCGATATCGGCGGCGGCACCTCCGATTTCACGCTATTCGAGAGTCGGGAGGGTGCGATGCACGTCCTCGCGAGCCACGGGCTGCGGCTTGGCGGCACCGATTTCGACAAGGCATTGAGCCTTGAGAAGGTTATGCCGCTTCTCGGCCTCGGCGGCGAGCTGCGCAACGAGATCGGGCCCGGCCGCCATTCGGTGCCGCGCGCCATCTTCCTCGACCTCGCGTCCTGGGAGAAGATCGCCTTCCTCTACGGCCCCGCGACGCTGCGCAGCGTCCAGAAGATGGCCCGGCTCGCGGTGGAGCCGCAGCGGCTCGGCCGCCTCGCACGCGTGATCGAGAACGAGGTCGGCCATGATGTCGCCTTCGCGGTCGAGGCCGCCAAGATCGGCGCGAACGGCGCGGCCGAGGCGGGCATCGACCTGGCGCTCGTGGAGCGGGGATTGCGGCCGGTCCTGACCACGGGCGAGCTCGCCAGCACGCTCTTTCCCGCCGCGCGCGCCATCAGGGAAGCCATCGCGGAAGTGCTGGGGCAAGCCGGCCTTGGCCCCAAGGCGGTCGGGCGGGTGATCTTCGTCGGCGGGTCGAGCCTTCTCGCGGTCGTCGAGGCCGAGGTGCGCGCCGCCCTTCCCCACGCCGCCGCCGAGCGGTCGGACGTCTTCACCGCCGTCGTGCGCGGTCTCGCCATCTGCACCGCCGACAAAGCCTGACTTGCCTGCGCCGCGCGCTGACCGTATCACCCCGCCATGCTGACCGTCGCCGCACTCTACCAGTTCACCGCCTTCCCCGACCCGGCCGCGCTGCGCGCGCCGCTTCTCGCCCTTTGCGAAGAGCACGGGTTAAAGGGCTCGCTCCTCCTCGCGCGCGAGGGGATCAACGGCACCATCGCGGGTACGCGCGAGGGGATCGACGCGGTCCTCGCCCATATCCGCGCCCTGCCCGGCTGCGCCAGTCTCGACTGGAAGGAAAGCCCGGCCGGGGAGATGCCGTTCGGGCGGATGAAGGTGCGGCTCAAGCGCGAGATCGTGACGATGGGCGAGCCGGAGGTCGATCCGACCGCCGGCACCGGGCGCTATGTGGCGCCGGAGGGCTGGAACGCGCTGATTTCGGCCGAGGATGTCGTGGTGATCGACACCCGCAACGATTACGAGGTGGCGATCGGCACGTTCGAGGGCGCGGTCGATCCCGGCACGAAGAGTTTCCGCGAGTTTCCCGGCTGGTGGCGCGACAATGCGGCGCGTTTCGCCGGCAAGCGTGTCGCGATGTTCTGCACCGGCGGCATTCGCTGCGAGAAATCGACCAACTTCCTGATCCGCGAGGGAGTGGAGGAGGTCTTCCACCTCAAGGGCGGGATCCTGAAATACCTCGAGGAGGTGCCCGAGGCCGAGAGCCTCTGGCACGGCGCCTGCTTCGTCTTCGACCAGCGCGTCAGCGTCGGGCACGGGCTGGTCCCCGGCGGGCACGGCATGTGCCACGCCTGCCGCCGGCCGCTCACCGGGGAGGCCGAGCGCCATCCCGATTACGAGGAAGGCGTCTCCTGCCCGGCCTGCATCGACGAGTATTCGCCCGAGCAGCGCGCCCGGTTCCGCGAACGCCAGCGCCAGGTCGCGCTGGCCGAGGACCGCGGCGAGCGGCATCTGGGGCCGCGCTAGGTCCGGTTCAACGGCCGGGGCGCTTTGGCTTGGCGGTCTGGCTCTCGGGACCGGATTCAGGCTCGAAACGCGTGTATCGGCTGGTCTGGCGCGCAACTTGGCCCGGCGGTGCCGGCGCCTCTTCGGTCGATGCCGTCCGGAGGGATGGATCCTCGGGCGTCCCGCGAGCGCGGCTGGCTTCGATCTCGCGTGCCCAGACGGTGCGGGGCGGCGGCCCTTTAGCGGAAACGTCATCCGCTCCCTGCGTGATCGCCTCTTCCGGGATGGTCGCGATCCACAACCCCGCGCCCATGAGAAAGAAGACGAAGGAATAGAGCGAAGTCCAGATATGGACCGTGGTCAGGGTGAAGCTGAGGCCGACGAAGGTGATCATCCAGGCCAACCGCAGGTCCGCCAGCGCGGAGCCCGGTTCGAGCCGTCGCCGCCCGACCCGGAAGATCGCATCGAGGTAACCCAGCATGATCAGCACGAATCCGGGGATCCCGTAGCGCACCGCGATCACCAGCCAGAAGTTGTCCATCGTCCCGCTGCGCATATAGGCCGGGCGCACCCAGTAGTTGAAGCCGAGGCCGAAGATCGGATTGTTCCAGACGTTGAACATGCCCCAGTCGAAGATGACGAGTCGGTAATAGGCGTTGTGCGCCGAAAAGGTCGCGTAGCTCATGAACACCCGGAGCGGCGACCGGTTGGAGGCGAGATCGACGGCGACATACATCAGCGCAAAGAGCAGGCCGAGCAGCAGCCAGCGTCCGCGGACCCGGCGCAGGACGATGCTCCATCCGATCAGCATCGCCTGCAGAACCACCGACAGGACCGCGCCGCTCGACACCGAAAACACGACGCAGATGCCGACGCCGACGCTGCGCCACAGGCGCCCTCCAAGGTCGATCACGCTGCGCAGCCCGACGAAGGTCAGCGCGAAGACCGAGGCGCAGAAGAGGCCGTAGTGGATCGGGTGGGCGAAGAAGACCTGGGCGCGGAACAGCCCGAGGCGCGGGTAGCGGTTGACATCCTCGACCGCGTCGAGGCCGAGCGCGCGCACAATCTGGATCGGCACCGAGCGGTCGGTCTGCGTTTCCACGAAGGCCAGCGGCAGCGACAGCAGGACCAACAGCAGGAGCACCCGGATCAGCGCGATGAACGTGCCCGGCGTGCGGATGTAGGCGCGCGCGATCGCGTAGCCGCCGAGGAACTCGATCGCCGTCGAGCCGGTGGCTTCGGTCGCCGTCCAGGGGCTCGTGATACGGAGCGCGATCGCCATCCAGATCACGTGCAGGACGAAGATCACGTCGACCGGAAGCACCTTGCCGTAGCTGCCCCTGAACAGATTGACGAGCAACGGCAGCGTGGTGAAAAGCAAGAGGAGCCGCAGGGGCGAGAGCTTGAGCGGCCCCAGGTCCACGGTGAAGGGCGTGATCAGCAGGAGCAGGTAGACCCAGACGAGAAGCGGAAGCCGGGGAACCGCCATCCGCCACCCTGCGTCGCGGGCGGAAGTGGCGGAACTGCGCGCGCTCCGCGCGCCTGTCGTTTCCGCAACCGTCACGCCGAATAGCCCTCACATTGGACCAAAATGTCCCGCGGCCGGCGGCCGGAGCTGGTCCCGTGCCGCCATTGTGCCATGTCAGTACCCTTTCATCCAGTCGCGCCGCGCCCGCCACAGCCGCACCCAGCTGTCGGCGCGTTGCCTCATGCGCCCGCCGAGGAGCCGCGCAGCGAGGCCATATCCCGCCGCCCGCGTCGCGGACCAGGTCCACATCATCGCCAGCCCGAACGGCACCCAGGCTCGCGGCCAGTGATCGCGGATCAGCGTCACCCGCGCCTTCGCCAGGAGCACCAGCTTGTCGCCCAGCGTCTTGCTGGAGGCGCCGACGAGATGCATGATCTCGGCATCGGGCGTCACCATCGGCCGGCAGCCGAGCCGCGCCGCGCGCAGGCAGAGGTCCGCCTCCTCGCCGTAGATGTAGTAGCGCAGGTCGAAGCCGCCGAGCCGCGCCCAGAGCTCGCGCCGGATCAGCATCAGGCAGCCGACGACGATATCGACCTCGCGCACCGTGTCGCGGCGCCAACTGCCCATCGCCTCGGGATGGAAGAGCGAGGTGCGCGGGAAGAGGGTGGTGAGCCCGGAGGCGGCACAGAAGATGCTCCAGGGCGTGATCTGCTGCCAGCACGAGGCGAAATTGAGCGAGCCATCGGGAAACACCGTCCGACCGCCGTAGATGCCCGCCTCGGGATTGGCCTTGGCGAAGGCGAGGAGCCGGTCGACGGCGCCATCATGGACCTCGGTGTCGGGGTTGAGCAGGAGCAGCCATTCGGTTTCCGCCTGCGCGGCGACAATGTTGTTGGCCCGCGCGAAACCGACGTTCTCGGGGCTGCGGATCAGCTCGACCTCGGGAAAGGCCGCGGCGATCGCGTCGGCGGAGCCGTCGGAGGAGGCGTTGTCGAAGACGACGGCGCGCAGGAACGGGTTCCGGGTCTCGGCGAAGAGCGTCCGCAGCGCCGCAAGGGTGAGCGCGCGGGTGTTGTAGCTGACCATGATCACGGTCAGGCTGTCGGTCGTCTCGAACTGGCTCAACGATGTTTCGAGGGTGTTCACTGTCTCCGACCCGGCACTGACGACGCACCAGGTCGTTATAGCGCGCCCGGCCCCAGCGTGCGAGCCGCGATCGGGCTGGCGCCGATGACGGCCGCGTCCCTCGCGACATCGGGCAACGAAACCCGGCGCGTAGATTGAATATTTCCAATTTGTTAACTATCCTGTGCCCCTGTCGGAGGACCGGTCCCGCCATGGCCGGATTGCCAGTTTCGGGAGAGTCCGGTGCCAGACCGCGACGTCACAATCGCCGATCCGCCGCCGGGACAGCAGGCGGCGCCCGCCACCTCTCCGGTGAAGGCGCGACGGCGCGGGCTCAACCGGCTCAGCGGACTGCGCAACCTCCTCGTGACCTTGCGCCGGGGCGCGCTGCGGCGGCTCTGGGGCATGGACATCGACCCGACGGCGCAGTTCTCGCTCTCGGCGAAATTCGATCGGACCTTTCCGATCGGCGTCCATGTCGGCCCGTATTCCTACATCGCGTTCGAGGCGCGGATCCTCACCCATGACCGCACGCGCGGGCTTTACCTGCACACCCGGATCGGCGCGAACTGCTTCATCGGCGGGCGCAGCATGATCCTGCCGGGGGTCGAGATCGGCGACAACTGCATCGTCGGCGCCGGCGCGGTCGTGACGAAATCGGTGCCGCCGGGCTGTGTCGTCGCCGGCAACCCGGCGCGGATCCTTCGGCACGACATCGAGGTCGGTCCCTACGGCCGGTTCCTCGATGCCGACGCGACCGAAAGCGACCTCGCGTCGCGGGGCCTGACCTGAGACCACCGGCTTGACGGTTTCCTGACCGAGCGAGCGCGCGGAGCTTGCGCGCCGCAACACCTGTCAGCGCGATGGTATCGAGGTCCTGTGACCTGCCGCGCGCGGCCAGGACCGAGTCGCCGCGCCCGCGGCGATCCCGGACCGGCGACGCGACGGCGTAAGCCATCCGGACGAGCGCCGCGGATCTTGTGCCTTCCGGCCGAGCCGACGGCGCCGTCCCGCAAGACGGAACTCCGCATGATCTCGCTCTCCTCGCTTTCCATCGACCAGACCCCGCCCCGCGACGGCGCGACGCCGCCGCCCGCCGGGGCGCTGTCGCTAAACCCGTTCAGCCGCGACCGTACGATCTTCGACAGCGGCGCGGGCTTCGGCCGCGCCTCGGCCGCGGTGCCCGTCGCAGGCACCGGCACGCCCGGCGCCGTGGTCGAGGCGCGGGCCCTCTCGCTCGACGACGGCGGTGCCGCGACCACCGCCTGGACCGAGGTCGCCACGATCGACGGCGCCGGTGCCTGGCGCAGCAGCCTCGCTGTACCGCGCAGTTCCTCGTGGTTCCGGCCCGAGGCGCGGCTCAAGGACCTGCCCGGCATCGCCGCCCAGGGCGCGGCGCGGTTCGGCGTCGGCCATGTCGTCGCGATCTGGGGCCAGTCGGAGCCCGACCGGATCCTCTCGACCTTCCACGACAACACGCCGCCGCCGCCCGTCGCCGATCCCGAGGCGGTGCAGATCTTCCAGGGCGCGGCCGGCAGCCCGACGCGACAGTTCATCTCCAATGCCCAGCCGCTGACCGCCGCCGCGGCAGCGCTCGCCGCGACCCTGATCGCGGCGCGGCCCGGCGAGAAGTTCGCGGTGATCTTCCAGACCGTCCCCGGCACCGATCCGCGCGACCTCGTGGACGACACCAACCCGGCGCGGTCCTGGGCCGCCGACCGCACGCTCCACGCCTTCGCCACCGCCGACGGCCAGCATGTCGGGCTCGCCGCGATGTCGTGGTTCGCCGCCCCCGGCAATCTCGGCGCGAATTACAGTGAGGCCCTGTTCCCGCTCTTTTCCGGCCAGAAGACCGACGGCACGGCGGTGAGCTTCCCCGCGACGATCACCTACGGCAGCGGCCAGAGCTACCGCGCCGACCACTGGTTCGGAGAGCTCTACGACTATGCCCATACCCGCTGGGTCGGCTATGGCCCGCACCGCTTCGACATCGACGCCGACATGCGCGACGCCACGCACTACGCCGGCGGCGGCGACCAGTTCAATCTTGCCAACAAGGAGGCCGCCCGGAGAAGCTGGCGGGCGATGCTGGCGCTGCCGGGGGCGACGATGTTCCTGCCCGGCGGGATCGAGCCGGTGACCTATGTCAACGGCTATGCCGACGGCGCGGGCGGCTGGACCGACCCCTCGCATCCCGCCGGCAACACGCCCGATGGCTGCCAGGCCTGGGCGCGGCTCACGGCCCATGCGATCCTGCAGGCGGCGGGGCTCTCGGGCTGGACGGCGCCGGTCTTCGACCACTGCCTCTGGGAGCCCACGGGCGCCTGGGTCGAGCTCTGGTCCTCGGCCGGGCCGGTCACCACGACGCGGCTGAAGCGGGGCGACCCGGCGCTTGGCACCGGCCAGCCGCACTGGACCGAGGTGATGGGCTTCCAGATCAACGGGCTGCCCGCCGTGAAGGCGAGCATCGTTGCCGGAAGGGTGCGGATCCTGCCCAACGCGGGCAGCTTCAGCTATGCCGACACGGTGCAGTACGGCAATGGCGGCGCCACCGGCATGATCGCCTTCCCCGAGGATCAGATCGCCGGGACCTGGAAGAACCTGCCGATCGTCTATGTCGGCGCCGCGGGGCTCGACGGGGTGCCGGTGCGGCCGCTCGCCGATGCCGCGGTCGTCGCCAACACGCTGCCGGTCGTGGCGCCGCGCTTCACCACCTCGGCCACGGGGCCTTACTTCCTCGACCCGGTCAACCTGCCCGCGGGCACCGGCGCGCTCACCTTCGCCGGGCGTTTTCGCGTGGCCGCGCTGCCCGCGACGACGGCGATCCTGTTCACCCAGGTCTCGACCGGCTTCGACGTCGAGCTGATGAACACCGGCGCGCTGCGGTTCACGATCGAGGACGGCGCCGGGACGAAGATGCTCAACGCCCATGTCGTGGCGACCGCGCTGGCAGCCAATGTCTGGTACGACGTCGTCTGCGCCGCCGATCAGGTCGCGGCGGTCCTGCGCGTGACGGTGAACGGTGTGTTGGTGGCGACGGTTCCGTTCACCGCCTCGGGCAATGGCGTCTTCCAGAGCACCCGCGCGCTCGGCTTCCTCGCCCGCAACACGGCGACGCTGCAATTCGTCGGCGACGTCGAGTACCTGCGGGCCTGGCGGAGCGCCACGGAGACCGGTGCCGCGCCGGCGACGACACCCTACAAGCAGATTCTCGGTCCGGCCTCCGTGGCGAATGCCGATGGCTGGAAGCTTGGCGCCAACGCGACCTGACCTGGGCGCGCGAACAGGAAGAGGGCCGGCGGGTTGATGCACCCGCCGGCCCTTCCGCTTGACTCGACTTCGGGCGCACCCGCCCGCGGCTCACCAGAGCGCGACAATCCCGGCGGCCGTCGTGCCGGTCGCGTTGCCCCCCCGCGCCCGCACCGCGAGCACGCTACCGGAGGGCACGTTTCGGAACAGCACCGCCTGGCCTCCGGCGAGGCGGGCGGAGATATCGCCGCTCACGCCGACATAGAGCGCACGCGGCAGCATCGGCAGATCGGCCGCATCGTTCGGCACCACCGCCGCCGCATCGCGCGCCGGTGCTGTAAGGCTTGTCGGGTAGTCGGAAAACTTGTCCATCTCTCTCTTCCTGATCGCCGGGCCGGTTCCGTCCGGCCGGGCCTGCCTGTCCTGGTCATGTCCGGGAACCGCGCGCGTCGCGCAGTGCGCCGACCGACGAGTTATGACCGGCTTGTGTTAAGATCGGCGGAAACCGAAGCGCGCCGCCCGACTGTTTCTCATTTCCGAACACGCGAAAGCGGCGGATCAGCGGAAACACGCTGCCTTTTGGGCCCCCGGATTGTGTATTTGTGCCTAACTGGCCTAATCGGGCACATCGAGACTTCAATTGCGCCCAATGTTTGCCACTTTGTCGCGCATTGTTCCTAAAACAGACACACTCGCGGCACGAAAGAACACTTCTATGCACCTCCTACGCAACTTGATGGTTCTGAGTCTCAGCGCGGCATGTTGTGCCACTGCGGTCCAGGCGACCGACTTCTACGTTCAACCGGCCAATCCCGGCCCCGTCAAAGGCACCGCCCTGTCGGCGATTTCGCTGCAAGCGATGGGGGCCAGGCTCGGCCAGACCGACTTGGCCCTCGACCCGCTGGCGCTGCCCGAGCAGTCGCTGCGAGTCCGGCATAAAGAATCCTCGACCTCCGGCACCACCGCCGGCAAGTGGCTGCGCGCCCGCCGCCCCGGCAGCAGCAGCACGGACACCCAGCTCAACTCGAATGCCTGGAGCAGTGACCCGACGGCCGGCACCAGCACGAGCACCAGCACTTCGGTGCAGGAATCGAGCAGCGGCTCGACCGGGACCGGCACCGGCGACGGCAGCACGTCCGCGGACGGCAGCACCGGGACCGATGCGTCGACTTCAGAGTCGACGACACCGGTATCCGGCGCGACGAGCGAGTCCGCCGCGACGGAACCTGCGCCGGAAACCACGACGACAACGACGAAGACGGTCACGTCGGACACATCCAGCACGCAAACCGAGCCGACGGGAACCGACACCCAGACCTCGACGACGCAGCCGACCACCGCGACCAACACCTCGACCGCGGCGCCGGCGCCGGGCAGCACTTGGCAGAGCCTCTCGACGCTTCTGTCGTCTGGCCAGGTGAAGGGCGGCGACCGGATCTTCCTGATGGACGGCTATCACGGCGCGATCCTGATCCGTGACCAGCGGTTCACCTCGCCGGTCGTCATCGCACCGGTTCCGGGCCAGACCGCCCATGCCGAGTCGATTCAGATGAGGAATACGACGAACGTCGTGGTTCAGGGGCTCAAGGTCTGGGCGACCTCGTCCTCGGCCGGCGCCGGCATCCTGGTTCGCACCTACGGCGACACCGCAGACCTGTCCTTCCTCAATCTCGACGTACGCTCGGTCGCGGATGCCGCGAACTATGTGCAGTGGGACTCCTCCACCTGGCTCGCCAATAAGCGTAATGGCTTCCTCATCGACGGCAACCGCAACACGGTCTCCGGAAGCCGGATCACCGGGCTCTACCACGGGCTTCAGGGCTTCGGCACCAATGTGCTGCTGGAGAACAACATCATCGACGGCTTCTCCGGCGACGGGCTGCGGGCGCTCGGCGACAGCTCGATCGTACGCAACAACAAGGTCCAGAACTGCTTCCAGATCGACGGCAACCATGCAGACGGTTTCCAGTCGTTCTCGCGCGGCACCGACGGCAAGGTCGGCACCGGGACGGTAAGGAACCTGGTGATCGAGAACAACAAGCTGTTCGAATGGACGTCGTCGGCGACAAATCCGCTGCGCTGCAAGCTGCAAGGCATCGGCATGTTCGACGGCATGTTCGACGGCATCCTGATCCGCAACAACCTGATTACCTCCTCGGCCTATCACGGCATCACGATTGCGGGGGCGCTCAACTCGACCGTGGTGAACAACACGGTGATCCGCCCCGACGGTGCCGCCGACAAGGCGCCGTGGATCATGATCGGCTACCACAAGAACGGCACGCCGTCGAAGAACACGACGGTGGCAAACAACCTGGTGACGCGGATCAACACCAAGCCGGATACCGCCAACAACATCGTCGTGACCAACAATATCGAGGTCACGAACAGCTCGACCGAGTTCACCTCCGTCAACACGCAGAACTTCACGCTGAAGTCCGGCGCGCAGGCGATCGACGCGGGCACATCCAGGCACGCGCCGCCATCGGACATCGTGGGCGCGACCCGGCCGAAGGGTAAGGCACCGGACGCCGGCGCCTACGAGAACTTCTGACGCCACCGGAGGCGCGGACGACCTGGACCCCGCCGGTGCGCCGGTGGGGTTTTTCGTGCCCGGACGGTCAAATCACCGCGCCCAGCGCCTGGCGCAGCATCCACCAGCTACGCAGGAGCCGCAGCCGCACCAGCGTTCCCGCGCCACGCAGCCGCTCGCCCGCTCCGTTGAGCTTCGGCGAGAAGAGGAGCTTCGGCAGATGCACGGCGATGCTCGCCGCCATCGACAGCGCCCGGAGGAACCAGATGAGCCGGCCGGCCGCGCCGGGGCGGGCCGCAACGTGCAGCGCGAACATCTCGCGCGCGATCCGGCGCCATTTGCGCTCCAGCGCCGGCCAGTCCGCGCGGGTCGGATGCGCCACCCGAAGGTTCTCGGCGAGAACCAGCCGGTACCCCATATCCCGCGCTCGCAGGCACCATTCGGCGTCTTCCGAGACGCCGGGGGTGAAGGGGCCGACCGCCTCCATCACCGCGCGGGACGTGACAAGATTGGCTGTGACGGAGAAGCCCTTGCGCTCGATATAGTCGCGGTAGTTGAAGGCGAAGACGGTCTCGAAGGCCTCCGCGCCGCTGCGCGGTCCCGGCGTCTCGTCGAAGACCTCGATCGCGCCGCCGGCGATGTCGGAGGTTTCCCCCGCATGACGTGCAGCGGCGAGCCAGCCCGGTGCCGGAACGCAGTCGGCATCGAGAAAGCAGAGCCGCCCGCCACGGCTTTCACGGACCCCGCGGTTGCGGGCAGCCGCGGCGCCGGGCGCCGGCTCGTCGATGAAGCGGACGGCGGCGAACTCGGCCTTCAGCGCGTCGAGCGGCTCGGTCGAGCCGTTGTCGACGACGAGGATCTCCGCCCCCGCCGTGTCCCCGGCCATCAGCGCCGCGAGACACCGGCGCAGCCGCCGCGCATCGTTGTAATGCGGAATGATGACGCTGTCGGCAGGCATTTCGCCCCCCTCGCCGCACGGCACCGCGGCGCCGGAACGGACCTCACCGGTGCCGATCTCCACGCGCGCCCTCAGCCGTAGGCTTCGTAGTTGTAGCCGACCGAGTCGTCGGAATAGCGGCACTTGTTCAGAACGATGCCGAGCACGTCGGTGAGCTGGGCGAGCTCCTTCTCGCAGATGTCGATATTCGCCAGCGTCGTGCTTTCGGCCGCCGCAACGAGCAGCGCGCAGTCGACGTTGCCGAGGAAGTTCACATAGTCGTCGCCCGCGTCCATCGGCGCGAGATCGAACAGCATCAGGTCAGGTTGCCAGCTGCGTTCGATCTCATCGAGTGCCCTGCGCGTTGCGGCGCTCTGCATCAGTTCGGCGGGGTTTTGCGCCTTGCTGGTGTTCAGCGCGATCACCAGATTGGCGCCGATCCGCAGCGCCTGTTCGCCAAAGGCGACCCGGCCCTCGAGAACCTCATGGAACGAGCTTTCGGGAACATGGCCGAGCATCTTGTGCAGCGAGGGCCGCCTGAGGTCGAGATCGAGCAGCATCACCCGCAGATCGCGCTGCCGCGCCAGGCTGATCGCCAAGTTCAGCGCGATCGTCGTCTTGCCGCAGGCAGTACCGGGCGAGGTGATGGCAAGGCGGCTCCAGCCCTTCTCTTTCATGAGCCGGTAGGTGCGCGAGCGCAAAAGGTCGTAGGGCGTCGCGTCGCGGCCGCCGGACAATGCGGAGATGCGGCCGCGGGTGATGATGTCGGGGGTCAGCGTGATCTCGGGCAGCGCCAGCCAGTCGTTTCCTGGCCGATCGCGCACGCCCGTCCGGTCCCGGACCGGGTGCGACGCCGACAGCGCCGAGCGGCGCATCTCGCGGGCCTTGGCCAATGCGGCTTCAAGTTTTTCCATCGCTACTTCACCTCCGCGCCAGCGGTCGCACCGCCCGTGCGATCACAGACTCAGCCCCAGTTTTTCCGCCACCTTCGCGAAGATCGCGTCGAGCGGCTGGTAGTAGATGTGCACCGCGTAGATGATCGCCGGAATCCCGACGATCGCGACCAGAAGAACCGCCGCGAAACCGGAGCGGCGGCGCATCGTCTCGGACGGTGTGCGGATATAGGGAATCGTCACGATCGGGGTGATCCCGAACCTGTCGATCAGATCCTTCGGGCGCCGGACCGATCGGTTCAGCACCTCCAGAAGCACGATCACCGCGATGCCGAGCACGATGCCGGCGAGCATGCCGCCGGCCACGATCAGGGTGCGGTTCGGGCTCACCGGACCATCCGGGACGGTCGGCGTTTCGACCAGCGAGATGCGCTCGCCCTGTTCCAGTACCTGGATCCGTTCGCCCGCCGCGGCCTGCGAGCGGCGCGCCACCGCGGCATCATATTGCTGCTGGATGTTGGCCTGGTCGCGCACCAGCGCGTCGAGTACGACCTGGTTGGCCGGCGTCCGGTCGATCGTGTCCTGCAGGACCGCGAGTTCGTCGATCAGCTTGGCCCGCTGCTCCTCGGCCAGCGCGATCCTCGTGTCGAGATCGGCGAGCTGGACGTCGAGCATCGTTGCGGCCTGATTGGCGCTGCCGTCGCCCGGAAGCTGGGCCTTCACCACCTCTTCGAGCTGGGCGATCTTCTGCTGCAACACCCGGACCTTCGGGTTCGACGGCGCGAACACGGCGAGCATGTCGCTCAGCTGCGAGCGCAGGGCGTCGAGCTGCTGCGCCTCGGGGGTCTGACCAGCGGTCGTGGCATTGCTGATCTGCCCGGTCGACTGGAAGATCGCGATCATCCGTGCCTTCTGGTCCTTCAGCGTGGCGATGTCGTTCTCGATCGTCGCGAGCCGTCCCTGCAGGAGCGTTTGCTGCCCGAGACGGAACGTCAGCGTCGAAGGCAGCGCGTCCGCGTTCTTCTGCTGGAAATCGAGGATCCGGGCGCTCATCCGGTCGAGTTCGGCATCGAGCCGGTTCACCTCGTTCTCGAAGAATTCGAGCGTGCTCTCGGCGCTCGCCGTGCGCGAGGCGAGGTCGTAGTCGAGGATGAACTGGACGTAGTCGCCGACCACGGCGGCGGCGATCTCTCCGCTTTCGCCCTGGAACTCGATCCACATCGTCGTGGCCTCGCCGCGCCCGGTGCTCTTGTTGATCCGCGTGTTGCCACGCATGGCGTCGGCGGTCTGGTCCGGCGACATCGTCTCGACGTTCTCGAAGACCTGGTTCCGGCGCGCGATGTCGATCAGGTTGGCCCGCGTCATCAGGCGGTTCTCGACGGTCTGGAACTTCTCCATCGCCGCGGCCTGCACGGTCGGAGCAGCCAGCGCGTCGGGGATCCGCGAGCCTTCGAGAAGCAGCAGCGCCGAACTTGAATAGACGGGGGGCAGGAGCAGGGCCGCGGCGACGGATGCCGCGGTCACCAGCGCGAAGATCACGATGAAGTAATGCAGCCGCCGCAGGAAGATCGCGAAGTAGAAAGACAGGTCCAGATTCATTTGTGCTTCTCTTCCTCTGCCGCGATCTGAGCCGCAAAGAACACGCCGTCATCGAGAACCGACTGAACGACGCTTTCGTCCACATGGTGGTTGTCGGTGCTCCAGGCGTAAAGCAGTGCCATGTCGCAGAGCTGGTTGATCAGCCGCGGGATCCCGTGGGTCACCTTGTGGACCAGCTTCGCCGCCGCCACCGTCACCTCCGCGCCGGTGCCGCCCGCCGCCCTCAGCCGGTGCGCGATAAGCTCGACCACCGACCGCTCGTCCAGGGGAACGAGGTGGAAGCTCGCCGCGATCCGCTGGGCAAGCTGGCGCAGCGACGGATCGAGCACCATCTCGCGCAGTTCCGGCTGGCCGACGAGAACGAGCTGCAGCACCTCGTCCTTGCCGGAATTGATGTTGGTCAGCATGCGCAGCTCTTCAAGGCTTTCGCGCGACAGGTTCTGCGCCTCGTCGAAGATCAGGACGACCCGGCGCCCGGCGGCATATTCATCGATCAGGTAATCCTGGAGCTGCTGGAACAGCTGCACATAGCCCTGCCCCGCATCGAAGCGCACCCCGAGCGCGTTGAGCACCCACTGGATCAGCTCGCCGCGGTTGCCCTGGCTGTTAGAGATCAACCCGACGGTTACGCTCTCTTCGAACTGCCGCAGGAGTTCGCGCAGGAGCGTGGTCTTGCCGCAGCCGACACCGCCGGTGACGAGGGTGATCGGCGCGCGGCTCAGGATGCCGAATTCGAGCACCGAATAGGCGCGGCGATGCTGGGGCGACCAGAACAGAAAGTCGGGATCGGGAACGAGCGTGAAGGGGCGCTCGCGGAACCCGAAGAAGTTCATGTAGAAGCCGACGCCACTCGTCTCTTCCGCTCTGGTCTCCACGACCTTGTTCATCCACAAACCATTCGAAGCCGGGCTCCGTTGCGCCGTGCGGCTGCCCGCAATGCCTTTTCCAATCGTAGCAGCCCTGAACTCATCGCGTAAATGGTGCTGCGATGACTCAACCTTTGGCCGTACCGCAATTATTCATAGCAAGTCTCGCACTGGTGCGTCGATTCGCAGCGCCGTGCGGACCTCAATAATCGTAAGCCAACCTCATCAATCGACGAAATCCCGTTCACTGTATCACATTCAGAAACAGATAGCGCGGCGCTTTGGGCGAAAAGGCGCGCAACCGGGCCGGGTACAGGCATTTCGCGCGGGCTGTGGCCGACCGGCTGGCGAATTGGGAAATGCCGATTTCGAAATTAGCCATTCAATGATATGAATGACTACGGGTGGTGACCGTCTCATGGACGGAAGGCACAGGCTATTCGGGCCCTGCCGGCCGCTCGCGCGCAGAATGCGCGCGTTCCGAAACGGAGCGGTGTGGCATGACGCTTCAGGTCAATGACGTGTCGGACGAATTCGACTTGTCGGGCAACAAGCCCGACGCAGCGGTTCGCGTGATGCGGACCGGCCTTTACCGGAACGGGCTCAAACGCGTCCTCGATCTCACCCTCGTTCTGCTCACGGCCGGCTTGGCGGTGCCGCTCGTGGCGTTCCTTGCGCTGCTCGTGGCGCTCGACGGATCCGCGCCGTTCTACTTCAGTCCGCGGGTCGGCCGCGGCGGGCGCGAGTTCCGCATGCTCAAGCTGCGCACGATGGTGCCCGACGCCGAACGCCGGCTCGAGCACTACCTGTCGCGCAACGCCGAGGCGCGGCTGGAATGGAACAGCACCCAGAAACTAAAGGACGATCCGCGGATCACCTGGATCGGGCGGATCCTGCGCAAGACCTCGCTCGACGAACTGCCGCAGCTGTGGAACGTGGTGCTGGGGCAGATGTCGCTGGTCGGCCCGCGCCCCTTCATGCCGAGCCAGCGCGTGCTCTACGACGGAACCGCCTATTACACGCTGCGCCCCGGCGTTACCGGTCCCTGGCAGGTCTCCGCCCGCAACGAGACCACGTTCGCCAAACGCTCGGATTTCGACCGGCTCTACGATGAGACCCTGTCGCTCCAGACTGACGTAAAAATCCTCCTCGCGACCGTGCGGGTCGTCCTGAAAGGCACGGGATACTGACCTGTCGCGCAATAGCCGCAGGGTTGAATCATCTAGGCTGTCAGAAAGTTAACGATTTGACCTGACGGGGTTTCCCCGTACCCTTTTGATGATTCGTACCTCAATGGATGTGAGAAATGTTCAGAACACTGTTGGGCCTTTTAGTCGCTGTTCTCCTCGTTCCCGCCGCCTGGGCGCAGAGTGGTTATCGGATTCAGGCGGGCGATCTCCTGCAGATGGAGGTGCTCGAGGATCCGAGCCTCAACCGCAGCCTGCTGGTCCTTCCGGACGGCACCGTCAGCCTGCCGCTGGTCGGAACCGTGCGCGCCACCGGCCAGACGGTCGAGGGGCTGCGCTCGTCGATCACTAGCGCGCTCGCGTCGAACTTCGCCTCTCCGCCCACGGTGTTCCTCTCGGTCGGCCAGCTCAATCCCATGACCACGGCGGTGAATGCGGCCAACGCGCAAGCCGCCGCGGCAAGCATCGCGGTTGGCCCGACGATCGCGATCTACGCGCTCGGCGAGGTCACGACCCAGGGCCGCCGCGACGTCGCAAAGGGAACGACGCTGCTGCAGTTCCTTGCCGAGACCGGCGGCCTGACCAGGTTCGCGGCGGCCAAGCGCATCCAGCTGCGCCGCGTCGACAAGGCAACCGGGACGGAAAAGGTCTATCGCTACAACTACAATGCGGTGAAAGCGGGCGCCCAAGCCCCGTCGATCGTCCTTCGTGAGGGCGACGTCATCGTGGTACCCGAGCGCAGGCTCTTCGAGTAAAGGCAGGAAAAGTGGGGACAACCAGGACGGGGATCGCAACCCTCGCGGTAACAGCAACTCTCTGGCCCGGAGCCGCGCTCCCACAGCAGGGGAGCGCGGTTGCGATTCCGGGATCGCCCGCGGTGATCGGCGTGACGCCGGCACCCGGCACGGCAACGGTGACCGCGCCTGTCGCCGGCACAGCTCCGCCGGCCGCCAGCACGGCTCCGGCCGGGGGGCTCCAGGTCGACGTCAACATCGAATCCAAGGTGACGTACGACGACAACTTCGGGCTGGATCCCGTCAGCCCAGGCGACAGCACGGTCTTCGACAACACGCTCAGGGTCGGCGTGTCGAACATCACGGCGATCGACGATTTCAGGCTCGACGCGTCGGGGGTCTACCGCTTCGCCGATTTTGCCGGAAGCTCGGCAAGCGGCTTCGAAGACCCTACCGTAAAGTTTCGGTACCGGCGCGACACCGGCAACAGCGTGCTGACGGCCTACGGTCGCTTTCGTGATGTCGACAGGGATTTTCTCGACCCGTTCCTGGTCGAGCAGGTAGATCCAATCTCCAACGTGCTGCTCGGTGGCGGCGGACAGCTCAAGACGAAGTCTTACGGCGCCGCCTTGCAGACCGGCATCAACGATCCGATCGGTTTCAACCTCTCGGTCGATCATGACGAGCAGACCTACACGAATGTCACCGATCCCGCTCTGGTCGACAACCAGACCGACCAGGCCGCAGCGGGCGTGTCGATGCGCGTGTCGCCGGTGACCCAACTGCGCCTCGGCGCCTCGATAGAGGACTATACCGCCGACGACACCGTCCAGACCGATCGCCGGACGCTCGACTACACGCTGGGCGTCACGCAGGATATAAACCCGGTTCTGCTGCTCGACGCCCAGATCGGCTGGACCGACGTGGAAACCGACACGATCTTCGGCACGACCACGCGCGATGGTATCACCGGCTCTCTGCAACTGACCAAGGTGATGTCCAACGGCACCGCCTTCGTGTCGGCCGATTCCAGCATCAACGAGAACGGCAGGACCCAGACGCTCCGCTTCGGACGCGACCTGCAACTGCCCACCGGTACGCTCTCGGCGACACTGGGCGCCGCGGATTCGCCCTCGGGCGAGGTCTTCGTGATCGGCTCGCTCGCTTATGGGCAGCAGTTGCGCAACAGCACCGTCACCCTGGCGGTCGACCGCGGGCTCTCGACCGACTCGCTCAGCAACGACGTGATCGATACCCGGGTCCGGCTCGGCTACGGTTACATCATCGACAGCGTCTCGCGGATCAACATGTCGCTGAACTGGGGCCATTCCGAGCCCGCCGGTACGAATACCGCGCCGACGGTGACGCGGACCTCGTTCAACGCCAGCTATTCGCGCGCCCTCACCCAGGACTGGGACCTGACGGGCGGCGTCGTGCTGCGCGACCTGCAGGATTCCGGGGCTTCGGGCGACGCGCGTTCCAACGCCGTGTTCCTGTCGCTCGACCGGGATTTCAGTTTCCGGCCCTGAGCCGGAAACCGCCCCACGGTCAGCGGCCGATCTTCGCGAAGATCCGGTCATAGGCGGCGAGGAGCCGGGGCGCCGAATGCGCCCAGCTCAGCCGCTCCATGACCCGCGCGCGGCCGATCCGGCCCATCCGCGCCCGCTCCTCCGGCGCGTCGATCAGCGCGGCGATCTTCGACGCGAAATCCTCCGGCTCGTTGGCGCGGGCATAGAGCGACGCCTCCTCGGCCGAGGCGCGCCCCTCCTTCAGGTCGAACTGCACAACCGGCTTCTCCAGCGTCATGTATTCCATGACCTTGTTCATGGTGGAGATGTCGTTCATCGCGTTCTTCGGGTCGGGCGAGACGCCGATATCGCAGCTGTTGAGTGCGCGCAGCAGGTCCTCGCCATAGAGCGGCCCGGTGAAGGTGAAATGCGCCCCGAGCCCGCGACGCGCCACGTCGGCCTCGACGTTGGGAAGCTCCGGCCCGAAGCCGACGATGAGGAAATGCACGTCCCGATACCCGAACCCGCGGATCAGGTGATCGGCCGCGGCAACGAGGAGGTCCATCCCCTCCTGCTGGCCGATCACGCCGACATAGCCCATCACCGTGCCCGCGCCCTTGCGCACCACCGGATCGGCGGGGCGGATCTCGAACTTCTCGACCTTCGGGGCGGAACGGACGACGAACACGTCCTCGGCCGCCATGCCGCCCCGGCGGATCGCGATCTCGCGGAAGCTCTCGTTGGTGGCGATCGAAACGGCGGCGCAGGCGAAGGTCATCCGCTCCCAGATCCGCATGACCCGGTACAGCAGGCCGCGCTTGCCGAACTTCGCCTCGAAGAGCTCGGGGCAGACGTCGTGATGGTCGAAGAGGTAACGCACGCCGCGCGGCCGGTACCAGAGCGCGAGCAGGAAGATGAGGTCGGGCGGGTTGCAGCCCTGGATCACGTCGAAGCCGCGTTCGCGCCGGACCTCGCGCGCGAGCCGGAACCAGTGATAGATCGAATGGAGGTATTCCCTGGCGTAGGCCACAGCGCCCGAATGCGCCTCGGGCGGTTCGGGATAGCGGTAGATGTGGATGCCCTCGATCACCTCGCGGTGAAGATCCCAGCCGCGCCCGGTCGGGCAGATCACGCTGACCTCGTAGCCCGCTGCGGCGAGCGTCGTCGCCTCGAGCCAGACCCGGCGGTCCAGCGGCACCGGCAGGTTCTCGACGACGATCAGGACGCGTCGCACGGCACTCGCACTCATCACTCTCTCCCGCGTCCCGTCATTCCCTCGGTTCGTTCTCCGCGACGATCCGTTCCGGATTGCGGCCATGCTAACGTTCGACCGAGCCGCCGGCCAGAGCCGCGCACGCGGAATGCCGGGGGCGGCGCAAGAACCGGTTTACCGGCGGCGCGATTTCCGCTCTCCTGCACGGGACGCTTCGGCCGCGAGATGACCGCATGACGAGTGACAGGATCCACAAGACCCGCACGAGCCGGCTGCAGCGGCTCGGCCGGCTCATCCGCGCGGCGCTCGACCCGCGCGCCTATGCCCATGCGGTCAAAGTGCTGAACTACTACAATTACACCCATGTCGCCGAACTGCGGAAAGTCACCCGTGGCCAGGGGGTGAGCATCAGCCCGACCGCGAGCTTTTCCAACGGCCAGAACATCGTGATCGGCGACCGCGTCCATGTCGGCGCGAACACCAGCCTCTGGGCCGGACCCGGCGCGGCGCGGATCGAGATCGGCTCCGACGCGCTGATTGCGCCCTCGGTGATGGTGACGGCGGCGAGCTATCGCTACAACGACGGCAGCCCGGTCACCGACCAGGCGATGAACGAGGCGACCGTCCGCATCGGTCGCGACGTCTGGCTCGGTTACGGCGCGGTGGTGCTGGCCGGGGTCACCATCGGCGATGGCGCGATCATCGGCGCGGGCGCGGTCGTGCGCACCGACATTCCCGCGAACGCGATCGTCGCCGGCAACCCCGCCGCGATCGTCGGCCAGCGCCGCATCCAATCGTAGCGCGGCCGGGGCGGGGCATTCGCACCGCGGCGCTCAGGCGGCGCGGTTGCGGATCTGCCGGAAGATGTAGCCCCGCAACGCCTTCATGGAGGCAAGCGCGGCCAGGCCGCAGACCATGACTACCAGAAGCGGCCAACGCAGCAGGTGACCGGCGAGATCGGGCAGCGTCGGTTCGAAGCCGTCAACCGCGAGCGCCGCGGCGCAGGTCAGCGCGGCGAGCAGCGAGGGCAGCACGACCGGGCCGAGCTTGAGCCCGGTGCGCCGCGCCGCGAGATGGAGCGACAGGAGATAGCCAAGGACCTCCGCGCCAACGGCAATCCAGATCAGGAGCATCACGTCGCCGGTACGGTGCACCACGAGCCAGGAGACCGGCAGCGACGACACCCTGAGCAGGTTCGCCGCGACCGCGTTGCCGGTGAGCTCGCGCGACAGCGCGACGGTCGTGCTGCCGGTCTTGGCCATACGGACCGCCTGCAGCACCGCGACGGGCACGAGAAGCGGCAGGATCGCCGCGTATTTCTCGCCGAGCAGCAGATGGACCACGGGGCCGCCCAAGAGGACGATTCCGAGCAGAAGGACGAGCCCCGCCGCCAGCCCCGCCTCCACCGCCGCCACGCCGAGCCACTGGAACGCGGCCGGGCGCTCGCGCGCCGAACTCAGATGCGGCAGGAAGGCCGACTGGTTGGCATTGGCCATGACCAGGGTCGGCGTCAGCGTCAGCGTGACCGCCATCGAAAAGACCCCGAGCGCCGCCATGCCGAGCTCGCGCCCGACGATCACCCGCTCGCCGTAGAAGACGCCGAACAGGAGCGCCCCGTTGATGAGGAGCGGCCAGCCGAACACCGTCGCGCGCCGGATCAGCGCGAGGTCGAAGCCGATCTGGTAGCGCCGCTCGGCCGCGAGATGCGACAGGAGCGCCATCGCCCCCGCCTGCACCAGAAGCGAGATCAGCATGATCCGGTAGTCGCCATAAAGAAGCGCCAGCGGCCAGATCGCGAGCAGCGCGACCAGCGGCGGAATCGACTGCGACAGGATGAACGGCCGGAAGTTCAGGTGGCGCTTGAGCCGGTGGATGTCGAAATGCTGCAAACCATTGATCAGCGGGACCACGGCGATGACCTGGTAGGCCCAGGCGACATGCTCGATGCCGAGAAAGCGCGCGGTCGGATGGGCGATCACCAACAGGACGAGGCTCGCGAAGACGCCGCGCGCCAGCTGGAAGCCCTGCATCACGCTCTGGAACCGCGGATCGTCGCCGTCCTTGTCGACGACGATCATCTGGCTCAGCCCGAACTGCGACAGCATCTCGACGACCGACATGACGATCGCGAAGGTCGCGGCGATGCCGTAGTCCTCGGGGCTCACGAGCCGCGCGACGATCAGGTTGCGTGCCAGCAGAAGCGCCGAGCCGAGCGCGTTACCCGATACAAGCATGGCGGCCTTCTTCAGCATGTTGTCCGGTCAGTCCCGCTCGGTACGCTCACATTGCCCACATTAAACACGCTTCATCTCGCGCTGTCTGCGCCGCCGACCGCCGCAGTGCCACATGTTGCGCCATTGTGGCCGATCCGCGCGGCAGGTGGGCTTTGCCACCGGACCGGGGTCAATCCTCCTCGACCTTCCCGCGCAGCGCCTTGACCTGGCCGCGCGCGGTCTTGGCCTGGAGCCGCCGCCGCTGGCTGCCGAGCGTCGGCCTGGTCGCGATCCGCCGCTTCGGCGCGACAAGCGCGGCGCGGATCAGCTCGACCAGCCGCTCGCGGGCCAGTTCGCGGTTGCGCATCTGGCTGCGGGTCTCCTCGGCGCGGATCACGATGGCGCCGTCATTGGTCCAGCGCCGACCGGCGAGCCGCTTCAGCCGCTTCTTGACCGGCTCCGCCAGATTCGGGCTGCGCTCGGCCTCGAAGCGGAGCTCGACCGCGGTCTCGACCTTGTTGACGTTCTGTCCGCCCGGCCCGGAAGAGCGGCTGAAGCTCTCGGTCAGTTCCCAGTCGGCGATGGTGATCTCGTCGTCGATGCGCAGCATGGTTCCGGTCTTAGGTGGGCGCCCGACCCGTGTCCATGCGTCGGCGCGAAGGGATCCCGCCAGCCGATCTTGAACGCCGGCGCCGGCCTTGCCAAGATCACTGCCTTGTCCGAGCGGAGATGATACGCGTGGTATCGACACCAACGGAAGCACGAGCCCCACGTCCTGGTGCGGCACGCGTCGGCAGGCCGGGCGCGTGAGGCTCGAACCTCTCCTCGACGAACCGCTCTTCTTCATCGATCATCTCGGCGGCGAGGGGGGCGATCTGGTGATCGCCTTCTCCTTGATCGGCCACGATCCGGCGCGCCGGCCCTCTCCCGAATTCGTGGCGACCGCCATTGGCCGCGGCACCGGGGCCTCACCCCGACGGGCGCTGTTCGTCATGGACGAGAGCCGCAGTTGGGGCAACGATCCCGGTTTCGCCCCGGTGCTGCGGCGCGCTCTGGATCGCGTGGCGGCGCGGGCACCGGTCACACAGATCGCCACCACAGGCCAGTCGATGGGCGCCTTCTCGGCGCTCGTTGCGGCCCGGACCCTGCCGGTGGACGTGGTGGTCGCCTTCTCTCCGCAATGGTCGGTGATGCCAGGCGTGGTCCCTGGCGAAGACCGCTGGGCGCGCTGGACCGCGCGCCTGTCCCGGATCGACTGGCCGACCGCGCCACTTCCCGCAGCCGGCGGCGATCGGACCTGCCTCTTCCACGGCGCGGTCGACGATCTGCCGCATGCGAGGCACTTTCCCTGCCAGACCGGGACCGACCAGTTGCTCTTTCCCGGTCTCGGGCATTTCGACCTCGTGCCGCACCTGAAGGTGCGCGGCGTGCTCTCGGGCGTGATGGAGGCTGCGCTCGCCGGGGATCGCCAACGTATCCTGCGGCAGCGCTTTGTCGATGCTCAGGATCGGCGGGATCTCGGGTAGCGGCGACAGGCGCGTCGCGCCCCAGGCAGCGATACGGAAAGGGCCGTTCCGATTAGGAACGGCCCTCCGAGATCTACGGAGATGGGCCAGTTAGGGTGTCGAAGATCGACCGGCCCAGTCAGGGTTCTTAACCCTAGGGTTTGCCCTCAGGCCACGGCCCCCCTGACTGTCCCGACACCTCTCTCCAATATCACTCTCGACACTGGATCACCTCCTTTCGCTGCGTTGCCGTTAACAGTAGCGTGCCACAGATTTGGTGTTTGTCAAAACTTTTCACACAACTTTTTCCGTCAATCTTGCAACAATCAGCCGAAACGGCACGAGCGCAACAAGCGCGAGCGCAAGCTTGACCAGCCAGTCGGCGACCGCCAGCGACATCCAGAGCGGCGCCTCCGGTCCGATCCCGAGCATCGGCAAGACCTCTCCCGCCCAGCTCACGTCATTGCCCGGCTCGAGAAACCCCAACGCCCCGGAGAAGGCGACCGAGAAGAAGATCGCCGTGTCGAGCGAGGATCCCGCCAGCGTCGAGACCAGCGGCGCCCGCCACCAGCGGCCCTCGCGCAGGCGGTCGAAGATCCCGACATCGACCATCTGGGCGGTGAGGAAGGCGAGCCCCGATCCGATCGCGATCCGCCAGGTCACGAGCGGGCCGAACTCGCCCGCGATCTGCGTGCCGACGAGCGAGCAGGCGAGGCCGACGAGGAAGCCCGCCACAACCACCCGGCGCGCGGCGGCGGGACCCTGCAGGCGGTTCGCGAGGTCTGTAACGAGGAAGGCGAAGGGATAGGTGAAGGCGCCCCAGGTCAGCCACTGGCCGAAGAGGAACTGCACGAGGATGTTCGAGGCGACGACGATCGCCGCCATGGCGAGGATGCCGGGGATCAATCTGCGGGTCATGCGCGCTCCGTGTGCGTGCCGAGATGCAAGGGGGTCATTCCTCGATCCGGTAGTCCGCGATCTCGGTCCGTTGCACCGGCAGGAAATTGTCGTCCGCGATCATCGTCAGCCGGGTCGCCCCGGCGGGGTCGCGCCAGACCGCGATGCCCTCGAGATTGTCATGTACCCCGGCGCTGGTCTCGAGCACCGTCTCCTCGGCCGCGATGCGGTCGTCGGCGATCGTGAAGCGGCGGACCCGGCTCTTGAATCCGAGAGCTGGCCAGAAGTCGCGTTCGAGAAGATAGAGCCGCCCATCTGGTCCGAAATCGGCGCCGACCGGCAGCCAGCCGGGATCGCGGCGGATCGCGAACGGCTGGTCCCATGCCTCGTTGCGGTAGCGGAACACCGGGAACGGACGGCCCTTCGCGCCAGACCGTTCGGGCAAGGTGTAGAGCGTGCCCTCGGCGTCGATCGCCAGAGCCTCGAGGCCGGAATTGTATTCCAGGTCGGCAAAGACCTCCGCGCGGAGTTCGCGCTCCGACGGTTGGCGCCGGCCAGGGTAGTATGCGACCCGGTCGAAAAGCTCGAACGACAGGTAGAAGCCGCCGCCAGGCGCGAGGGCCACCCCCTCTGAATCTGCCTTTGCCGAGCGCAGTCGTTCTCCGTCCGGGGCCAGCAACTTCACGACCGGTCCGGCCGAGACGGCCGTCACCCTGCCATCCGGATCACGCTGGAACTGCCCCTCCACGGTCGCGCCGCTGTCGGAAACCGCAATGAACAGGACGCCGTCCGCGGAGATGTCCAGCCCGGAGAAGCCGCCGAAACCCGCGTCCGCCACCTCCCAGTCATAGGATCCGACAAGCTGCGCCCGCGGCGCGGCGGCAGCGGCCACGGCTTGCGCCGAGACCAGTGCCAGCGTCAGTCCGAGGCGAGTACGGCGGCGCATTGGCGCGGCAGATCGGCCATCGTGTAATCCCGCGCACCCCTCTTGCGCGGTCCCTTCGGCCCCTTCGGCGGGTTCTTCAGCTCATCGAGATAGGTGGTGACCCACCAGGTCAGGGTCTCGTCGCAGCCGTCGCCGCCCTTCGAAAG
Organism: Albidovulum salinarum; assembly: GCF_025673475.1. Classification (NCBI taxonomy): domain Bacteria; kingdom Pseudomonadati; phylum Pseudomonadota; class Alphaproteobacteria; order Rhodobacterales; family Paracoccaceae; genus Albidovulum; species Albidovulum salinarum. The sequence goes on from NZ_JAOVQO010000006.1 coordinate 196,494, forward strand.
CTCGGCCACGGTCGGTGTCTGGGTCCGACAGCCGGGCGAGCCCTTGGGGCATTTCAGGCGGACATGGAAATGGCTGTCATGACCGTAGAGCGGGCGGATCTTCTGCAGCCACTTGCGGTCGGAGGCGCGCGCGCCCTTGCACATCTCGATCTTCACCGCGGCGGCGACGAAGATGCGGTCGACCCGCGGGTCCGAGGCCGCGGCGGCAAGCAGCCGATGGTGCGTCGCGCTCCAGTTGCCGTTCACGCGCTTCTGGTCGGCGGTGCGGACCGAGGCCGAGCTGACCTTCTCGCGCTCGCCCCGGCTGAGGTCGAGCCGCGCGGGCGGCAGCATCCAGATATCGGCATCGAGCCCGATCTGGTGGCTCGAATGTCCCGAGGTCATCGGCCCGCCCCTCGGCTGGCTCATGTCGCCGATATAGAGCCCGGCCCAGCCGAGCTTGCGGGCATGGGCCGAGAGGTCGACGACGAACTGCACCAGCGCCGGATGGCCCCAGTTGCGGTTGCGGCTGAGCCGCATCGCCTGCCACGTCGGGCCGCTCTCGGGCAGTTGCACAAGCCCCGCGCCGCAGCCCTTGGCATAGGTGCCGATCGAGGCCGGCTGATGCGCCGAGGCGGTGCGCTTGGCGCCGAACAGCTGGTTCGCCCGGGGCTCGGCCGCCGCCGGCGCCGCAAGTGTGCCAAGGATTGCCAGAATGCCGAAGGCCCGTCCGATCATGCCTGCCTCTCGCGCTTTATCGTTCACCCCGGGGATTGACCCAGCTCAGGAGCAGCATGCCAAGAAGGAAGAGCGCGATCAACGGTATCGCGATGCCGATCCGCTGCGAGCCGCTGAGTGTGGTGAAGACAGCGACCGAGAACGGCCCCACAAAGGCAGTGGCCTTGCCCGAGAGCGCGTAGAGCCCGAAGGCCTCGGTCGCGCGCGCGGCCGATGTGTGAAAGACCATCATCGTGCGGCTCGACGCCTGCAGCGTGCCGCCAGCCGCGCCGATCACGATGCCGCAGATGTAGAAGATGGTGTCCGGCGCCGTCGAGCCCGCCGCGAAGGGAACCCCGTAGAACGCCTCGCGCGACATGCCGGCGATGACGAGGCAGACCGCGATCAGAACGACCATCGACAGCATGATCACCGGTTTCGGCCCCTTCGCGCTGTCCATCTTGCCGCCGAGCCAGCTGAAGAGCGCGGCCGAGACCGCGGCGACGACGCCGAAGAGGCCGATCTTGCCGATCGACCAGCCGAGCACGCCCGAGGCATAGACGCCACCGAACGCGTAGAGCGCGTTCAGCGCGTCGCGGTAGAACATCGACGAGAGGAGATAGGCGGCGAGGCTTCGGCGCACCTTGAGCGATTTCAGGAGCTGCCAGAGGTCCGACATGGCCCGGCCGATATGAATGCCTCGGGAGGCGGTCCGGGGCTCGCGCACCCAGAGGAAGAACGGCACCATGAAGACCGCGTACCAGAGCGCCGTGAAGGGTCCGACCGCGCGCGCATCCTCACGCGCCGTGTAGTCGAGCAGGCCAAGGCCCGGCGCGAGCCCGGCGCGCGTCTGGCCCGACGGTTCGGCGACGAAGAAGACCAGCATGATCGCGAGCGAGATGATCCCGCCGAGATAGCCGAAGGCGAAGCCCGAGCCCGAGACCCGGCCCATCTCGGCGTCCCCCGCCAGCCCCGGCATCAGCGAGTTGGTGAAGATCGTGGCGAATTCCATGCCGATCAGGCCGATGCCGAAGAAGACCATCGCGCGCAGGAGGTCGGGCTCGCCCGGCGCCAGGTTCCACAGCATCCAGGCGCCCACCACGTAGCAGGCCGAGAAGATCCAGATCCAGAGCATGCGCCGGCCCGACTGGTCGGCCACCGCGCCGAGGATCGGGGCGAGGCAGGCGATGAGGACGCCGGAGACGGTCTGGCCCCAGCCCCAATAGGCCTGCGCCGCCGCGCCCGCGGCCTCGGCATCCATGCCCTGACCCGCGAAATGCGCCCGCGCCACCTCGGCGAAATAGGGGCCGAAGACGAAGGTGAGAAGCAATGTCGCATAGGGCTGGCTTGCCCAGTCAAAGAACCACCAGCCCCAGATCCGCTTCCGCGCCGAAACCGTCATGCCTGCCCCCGCTCGCTTTAACGGGATCAAGACGGAAAAGCCGCGCGAACGCAAGTGACCCCGCGTCAGGCGGCGCTCCGGTCCGGAGGCCCCGACAGCGCGCGCTCGGGCGGCCAGGGCCGCGTCGCGTCGGCGGCGATCCAGGCCCGGACCCAGCCGGGCAGCTCCGGGCTTTCCTCGTCGCGGCCGAGGGCTGCCAGCACCTCCGCGGGCGGCACGATGCCGGCGCGCGAGGTCACCGCCGAGCGCAGGAGCATGTGGCTCGTGCAGTCGTCGCCGCGCCACATGCTCTGCTCCATGTAAAGAAAGCGCTCGTCCCAGCCGATGCAGCGGCTGACCATTTCCACCCGGTCGAACATCCGGACCCGGCGCCGGTAGCGCAGCGAGTTGCCCGCCACCGTGATCGACCAGCCCTTGCGCCTCAGCACGTCGACGAGACCGGTCCGCATCGCCAGCGGGATCCGCCCGAGATCGAACAGCGTCAGCGTCCGGCCGTTGTTGAGCTCGACCCAGAGATCGAGATCCCAGGGCCAGCAGATGTGATGCGAGACATGCGGCTCGGTCAGGCCGAGCCGCGGCTGGCGGCGGCTGGTCCAAAGCTCGTTGGCCATGCGGACGAAGGGGTACATCGGGGCTCTCCCGGCAGGTTTCCACCAGCACCTCGGGCAACACTGCCCGCAGGTCAAGCCGCGACGTGGCGTTACGAGGTTGCACAAGCCCGGCGGGCGGCTTACCTCTGGGCCGACCCAACCGGCCGGAGCCCCTCATGCAGTCGTTGTTTCAGGCGCTGATGCTGATCCTCAACGTGATCTGGTTCATCATGATCGCCCATATCATCATGTCGTGGCTGATCAACTTCCAGGTCCTGAACATCCGCCAGCCGATGGTCTCGCAGATCTGGTACGGGCTGAGCCGCCTGCTGGAGCCGGTCTACGCCCCGATCCGCCGGATCCTGCCACAGACGCCGGGGCTCGACCTCGCGCCCCTGGTCGCCTTCATCCTGCTGATCATCATCCAGCAGACGCTCGTCAACAACGCCGGCTTCTTCTACGGCTACTGAGCCTTGCCCCTTCCCGGCTCGTGTGAGAGGGTCGGGAAATCGAGCCAACAAGAACCGCGAGCCAATGACCCGCGCCGAGGGACTGCTTTCCTCCGTCTTCGGATTTGACGCCTTCCGTCCCGGCCAGTCGGAAATCGTGGCCGCTGTCGCGGGCGGCCAGAACACGCTCGCGATCATGCCGACGGGCGGCGGCAAGTCGCTCTGCTACCAGCTGCCGGCGCTCCTGCGCGAGGGCGTGACGGTGGTGATCTCGCCCCTCATCGCGCTGATGCGCGACCAGGTCCGGGCCCTGCGCGAGGCGGGCGTCGCGGCGGGCGCGCTCACGTCGGGCAATACCGAGGAGGAGACCGAGGCGGTCTTCGCGGCGCTCGACGAGGGGCGGCTGAAACTGCTCTACATGGCACCGGAGCGGCTCGCCTCGGGCGGCACGCTGACGCTTCTTCGCCGCATCGGCACCAGCCTGATCGCGGTCGACGAGGCGCATTGCGTCAGCCAGTGGGGCCATGACTTCCGCCCAGACTACCTCAGGATCGGCGAGCTGCGCCGCACGCTGAACGTGCCGCTTGCCGCCTTCACCGCCACCGCCGACGAGGAGACGCGGGCCGAGATCGTCACCCGGCTCTTCGACGGGGCCGAACCCGCGACCTTCCTGCGCGGCTTCGACCGGCCCAATATCCACCTCGCCTTCGAGGTGAAGGACCAGCCGCGCCGCCAGATCCTCGCCTTCGCCGCCGCGCGGCGCGGCCAGTCGGGAATTGTCTACACCGCGACGCGGGCCAAGACCGAGACGCTGTCGCAGGCCTTGCGTGAGGAGGGCCACGCCGCCTGCCACTATCACGGCGGCATGGATCCCGACGACCGCCGCGAGGTCGAGGCGCGGTTCCAGCGCGAGGACGGGCTGATCGTCGTCGCCACCGTGGCCTTCGGCATGGGGATCGACAAGCCCGACATCCGCTGGGTCGCCCATGCCGACCTGCCGAAGTCGATCGAGGCCTATTACCAGGAGATCGGCCGCGCCGGCCGCGATGGCGCCCCGGCCGAGACGCTGACGCTCTACGGCCCCGACGACATCCGCCTCCGCCGCGCCCAGGTCGACGAGGGGCTGGCGCCCGCCGACCGCAAGGCCGCCGACCATGCGCGGCTCAACGCGCTTCTCGGCCTCGCCGAGGCGACCTCCTGCCGGCGCCAGCGGCTTCTGGGGTATTTCGGCGAAGAGGCCGGACCCTGCGGCGCCTGCGACCTCTGCGACACCGCGCCGGAGGTGTTCGACGGCACCGATGCGGTCAGGAAGGCGCTTTCCGCGATCCTCAGGACCGGCGAGAGTTTCGGCGCGGGGCATCTCATCGACATCCTGACCGGTACCGCCACCGACAAGGTGCGGCAACGCCGCCATGACGATCTGCCCACCTTCGGCGTCGGTCGCGACCTGCCGAAGCCGCAGTGGCAGGCGGTGTTCCGCCAGATGATGGGTCACGACCTGATCCGCCCCGACCCCGAGCGCCACGGCGCCTTCCGCATGACCGACGACGCCCGCCCGATCCTGCGCGGCGAGGCGCAGATCACGCTCCGCCGCGACACGATCCGCAAGGCGGCCGGCAAGCCGGTGGTGAAAACCCTCGTCTCCGAGGAGGACGCGCCGCTCCTGTCCGCGCTCAAGGCCAAGCGCCGGGCACTGGCCGAGGCGGCGCGGGTGCCGGCCTATGTGATCTTCCCCGACCGCACGCTGATCGAGATGGCCGAGACCCGGCCCGAGACGCTCGACCAGATGGCGCGGGTGAGCGGGGTCGGGGCGAAGAAGCTCGAAAGCTATGGCGCCGCGTTCCTCGCGGTCATCACCGGCGCCGCCGAGGCGATGCATCCGGCGCGGATGAAGCTCGCCGGTCGCGCCGAGGGCGACGTCTTCGACCGGCTGATGAACGCGCAGGCCGAGCTTTCGCGCGGCGAGGACGGCACCGGAAAGTACCTCACCTGCACCCCTTCGACGCTCCGGAAGATCGCCGAGACCCGGCCGCGCTGCCTCGACGACCTCGAGCGGATCGGCGGCATGGGCGCGCTCAAGGCCGAGCGGTTCGGAACCGCCTTCCTCGAGATCCTCGAGGCCGGCTGACCTACCTCACACCTTGCCTCTTGCACCCCCCGCGCCCGCATGGCTCCATGACTCAAAGGGCGGAGAAAGACAGCATGTACACCGTGATCGGCACAGTCGGCAGCCGCGCCATGCGGGTCCTGTGGATGCTCGAGGAACTCGGGATTCCGTTCGAGCACATCGCCGCGCCGCCGCGCTCGAAGGGCGTCACCGCCTTCAACCCGGCGGGAAAGGTTCCGGTGCTGATCGAGGACAGTACGCCCATCACCGATTCCACCGCGATCATCCAGTACCTCGCCGACAAGCACGGCCAGCTCACCCATCCCGCCGGCACGCTCGACCGCGCCCGGCAGGACAGCCTCACGCAGTTCCTGCTCGACGAGTTCGACGCCAATCTCTGGATGGCCGCGCGTCACAGCTTCGTGCTGCCCGAAGAGATGCGCCACGCCGCGATCAAGAACACGCTGCGCTGGGAGTTCGAGCGCAGCCAGAAGACGCTCGTCCACCGCATCGGCGAGGGGCCGTTCGTCATGGGCGACATGATGACGGTGCCCGACATCATCCTGACCCATTGCGGCAACTGGGCGCTCGGCGCCAAGTTCCCGATCACCGAGCACCGGCTGACCGACTATCTCGACCGGATGCGCGCGCGCCCGGCCTACAGGCGCGCGATGGCCCGGACCGGGGAGTGACCCGACCGCCGTACCGGCGGTGTATTTTCTTCGCACCTCGGTTTGCCCTATTTGAGAAAGCCGCCCGTGCTAGAGAGGCCCCACAGAGCCGGGGATTGGACCCGGTTCCTGGAGCAAAAAAATGTCCAGCATCAGCTTCTATGCCCGCGGCGATGAATCGTCCGCCAACAACGCTTCCTTGAACATCGAGAACACGACGAAACAGCCCACCGTGCTCTTGACCTTCAACAGCAGTGGCCCGTCGGGCGACATCGTTCTCGAATACAACGCGGGCAAGGTCGACCCCGACACCACGGTGACGATCAACGGCGCGACCTACAACTTCAAGGTCGAGATGACCGGCACCCTGCCCCTGGCAAACGGCAAGGTGCCCGACCCGCTTGAGGGCCACCAGATCACGGTGATCTCGGCGGTGATCAATGGCGTCACCGAGCGGTTCTATTTCGTCACCGACGGCAGCGGCACGCAAACGCTGATGACCCAGTTCGGCAACGGCGCGGTCCCCCTGAAGAACGTCAGCTTCGCGCCGCCGCCGATCCATGTCTGCTTCTGCGCCGGCACCGACATCCTGAAGCCCGGCGGCTGCCGCAAGATCGAGACGCTCAAGGCCGGCGATCTCGTCCTGACCGAGACGGGCGAGGCCAAGCCGACCCTCTGGATCGCCAGCAGCACCGTCAGCTTCGACGAGATGCTGCGCGCGCCCGAATTCCGGCCGATCCGCATTCCAGCGGGTACGATCGCTCAGGGCGTGCCGAATGCCGATCTCCAGGTCTCGGCCCGGCATCGGATCGTCATCGAGGATGCCGAGGCCATGCTCCTCTTCGGCGAGGCGCGGGTGCTCGTCGCCGCCAAGGACCTGGTCGGGACCGTGGCGGAACGGGTGATGCCGCTCGGAGACGTGAGCTATTACCACCTCTTGCTCGATGGCCACCACATGGTGGTGTCGAACGGCATGGTCACCGAAAGCTTCCAGCTTGCGTAGCGCAGCTTCGACGGCCTGTCGTCCGCGGCGCGAAGCGCGCTCCTGGCCGCATTGCCTGGCGACGCCCTGGTGGCCTGTTTCGCCCGCGAAGACGCGATGCCCAGCCTCAAGGCCCACGAGGCCGGGGTTCTGGCTCAGAGGATTTTCGGGGAGCCGGTGGAATCGGCGACCGTCGCGTGTACCGAATACGTGGAGGCGGCGCTCGTCGCGTGATGCCTGCCCGAACGAATTCGCCGCGCCGACGGGTCTCGTCGGCGCGGCGGTTTCGTTCCGGTCATTCGGGCGGCGCCGCCTTTCGATGCGCCCCCCGCGAACCGTTGTGTCAACTCATCGATGTGAGGTCAGCAGGAAGCCACATACTGGTTGCCGTTGGCGTCCCGATAGACGCAGTCGCCCGGCGTGTTGGCCTTGCCGATCAGGTTGCCGGCGAGCGCGCCGGCGGCCCCGCCGATCACCGCGCCCTTGACCGCGTTGTCCGAAACCGCGGCGCCGAGCGCCGCACCGGCCAGCGCGCCGGTCGCGGTGCTCCGCTGCTCGGTCGTCTGGCAGGCCGCAAGCGACAGGGCGATGGGCAGCATCAGCATCAACTTCTTCATTCTATCCTCCATTTCCGGACTATCCGTCCTTGTCAAAAGCGCGAGTTCACCGCCCAAACTGCCCCAGCCGCGCATCGGTTCCCTTGACGGGCATCAAGTCCGGCTGCCATTTGCCGCCGCTCGCCCCGCCCAGAGCCCGGTCGCAAGGCAGGCCGTCAGAAGGTATCCCCCTGTCGGCGCTTCCCAATCGAGCATCTCGCCGCAGGCGAAGATACCGGGAAGCCCTTGCAACTCCAAGCCTTCGCTCAACGCCGCGCGCCGAATCCCGCCGGCAACCGAGATCGCCTCGTCGAGCGGGCGCGGCCCGGCGTGGCGGACCGGCAGCGCCTTGATGAGCCGCGCCAGCCGTTCGCCCTTCGGCAGCGGCCGCCCCCATTCCTGCAGAAGCGCGATCCGCACCGGGTCGAGCTTCAGCGCCTTCCGCAGCCAGTTCGCCGCCGTCTCCTTGCCCGGCCCCGGCGCGAGTCGTCCCGCGACCTCGGCTAGGCTCCGCTCCGGCACGAGGTCGAGCGTCAGCGTCGCGCCCTCCCGGACCGCGCGCGACACCGCGTAGATGCCGCCGCCCTCGATGCCGCGCGCCGAGATCACGAACTCGCCCCGCTCGACGTGATTGCCCGCATGCAGCGCCACGCCCTTGACCGGCGTGCCGAAGAACCGCGCCATGGGCTCCGACCACTCGACCCGGAAACCCATGTTGGCGGGCTTGAACGGCGCGATGTCGACGCCCTTCGCCGCCAGCCACGGCACCCAGGCCGCGTCCGAGCCGAGCCGGGCCCAGCTCGCGCCGCCGAGCGCCAGCACCGTCACCGCTGGGTGCAGGAACTGCCAACCTTCCGGTGTCTCGAAGGCCAGCCCGTCCTCGTCGAACCCGGACCAGCGCCAGCGGGTGCGCAGCTCCACGCCCGCGCCCGCGAGGCGGGCAAGCCAGGCGCGCAGGAGCGGCGAGGCCTTCATCTCGACCGGAAAGACCCGCCCGGTGGAGCCCGCGAAGACCTCCTGGCCGAGCCCGCGCGCCCAGCCCATCACCGCATCGGGTCCGAACACCTCCAGCATCGGTCGGAGCCAGTCGGTATCGTAGCGCGCCACGAAATCGGCGAAGGGTTCGTCCTTGGTGAGGTTCAGCCCGGACTTGCCCGCCATCAGGAACTTGCGCGCGGGCGAGGGCTTGGCCTCGCAGATCACCACCCGCCGGCCCGCCGCGGCAAGCGCCTCGGCCGCCATCAGCCCGGCCGGCCCGGCGCCGATCACCAGCGCATCCGTCACCCGCCGCATCGCCATTCCCGCTCCATCGCCGCCTTGTTCCCCCGGCCCGCATTCGCCATCCTGTCGCAGGAAGCCCGCCATGACACAAGAGCCCGACCCGCCCCTCTGCCCTCTCTGCGGCCGCCCGATTCCGGCGGACGTGGCGCAGAGCCTGCACCATCTGGTGCCTAAGCTGCGGGGTGGCAAGGGCGGCCCGACGGTGCTTCTCCACGCGATCTGCCACGCCGAGATCCACGCCACGTTGAGCGAGACCGAGCTTGCCCGCGGCTATGCCACGGTCGAGGCGCTGCGCACCCATCCGCGGCTGGCGAAGTTCATCGACTGGATCGCAAAGCGCCCGCCCGGCTTCCGCTCGCGCGTGCCGGGGCCGCGGCGGGGGCGCTAGGTCAGCCGGCGACGCGCGTGCCCGCCCCGGAGGCGACGGCGCGTTCGTAGGCCAGAGCCGCCAGCGCGAAATCCCCGACCGCGAGCCCCCGGAACACGAAGGCCGCGCGCCGGTCGGGCGCGAATCCGGCGGCGATCCGCCCCCCGATCAGCTCGGTCAGGTCACCGGCAATGAGGCCGGGTTCGACCATCGGCCTGGCGCTTTCCGCCTCCTGCACGCGGTCGTCGATGATCACCGTGTCGAAAGCCGGCATGCCCGCGGGCTCCCACGGAATCGCAAGGTCGGTGATCGTCGCGAAGGCGCCGGGCTTCAGCCAGCGCGCGTCGAGGAAGGGCGCGACGGAATAGTCGAGCGTGATCGAGCTCACCACCAAATCGACGCCGTCAAGCGCCTCGCGGGCGTCGAGCGCGTGCGCCTCCAGCCCGAGGCCGCGCGCCGCGTCGCAAAGCGTGTCGACCTTGGCCCGGCCACGCCCGACCGCGCGGATCTCGCGCAGCGGGAAAAGCTCGGCGAAGGCGGCAAGGTGGCTGTGCGCCTGCACCCCGCAGCCGACGAAGGCGACGCTCTGCGCCTCCGGGTCGGCGAGCCGCCTGGCGACCACCGCGCTCAGGGCGGCGGTTCGGACCGCGGTGACCCAGTTGGCGTCCATCACCGCCTTCAGGACCCCGGTCACGCTGTCGAGGATGAGGATCGCGCCGTTGATGCCGGGCAGGCCGCGCGCGGCATTGTCGGGCGCGACCATCACCGACTTCACCACGATCACGCCCGGCTCGTCGGCCGCGGCGAGCGTCGCCATCATGTAGCGCCCGTCGCCCGGCATCACCGCCGTTTTCGGCGCGGTCCAGAGCCGCTCCTCCGTCCGCGCGAGCACCGCGCGCTCGACCGCCGCGACCACGTCCGCGGTCGAGATGCCGAGCCCGTCCAGAACCCGATCCGAAAGATAGACAAGCCCGCCTGCCTCACTCACCGCGCCACTCCCATCGTGTTACTCCGCCTCGTCCGCCGGCAGTGCGTTCAGGAGGCCGTACCGCTCCTCGCCAAGCCGGTCGAAAAGACCGATCTGGGTCTCGAGGAAATCGATATGCCCTTCCTCGTCGGCCATCAACTCCTCGAAGAGGTTCTTCGAGACATGGTCGCCCACCTTCTCGCAGTGATCGCGCGCCTCTATGTAGAGCTTGCGGGCATCGTGCTCGGCGGCGAGGTCGCTGTCGAGCGCCTCGCGGACGGTTTCGCCGATCCGCAGGGGGTCGAGCTTTTGCAGGTTCGGATGACCTTCGAGGAAGATGATGCGCTGGATCAGCTTGTCGGCGTGGTGCATCTCCTCAATGCTTTCGGCGCGCGACTTCCGCGCGAGCCGGCCGAAGCCCCAGTCTTCCTGCAATCGGTAGTGAAGCCAGAACTGGCTGACCGCGGTCAACTCACTCCGCAGCGCGGAGTTCAGGTACTCGATGACCTTCTTGTCGCCTTTCATCGGATCCTCCCTTCGGCTCGCACCGGCGAACGCCGCGCAGGGGCGCGGGAACCTCAAGGCTGTCACAGCCCCGCATCGTCTCGACGAACAGCGGCAGGCAGCCGCCACAATCGGCGCGTTTGCCGAGCGCGTGGTAGATGCGGCCGGGCGTGATCACTGTACGCGCATCGGCGGCGCGCATCCAGTCGACCGCGGCGCGGATGTCATGATCGCTGATGCACATGCAGTGGCAGACGATCATCGCGCCCCGCCTCCCGGCCGCCGATTTGTCCGTTCTGCGCGCATCGGTCCCCAAGGCTCGCGACAACGCCCCGGAACCGGGGCGCGCGCACTTCCTGACAAAAACAATCGGATTAGTCAAGCCCGGTGCACGAACCTCAGCCGACCAGCCGCTTGATCGCGCCGACCAACGCCATGTCGGCGCCGAGCGCGTCGGCGGTCAGCTCCGCGACCGTGGCCGCCAGCGCCTCGGACGCGACGATCCGGTCGACGAGGCCCCAGTCGAGCGCCTCGGCGGCGCCGACCTTGACCCCGGCCATCAGGATCATCTTGGCCCGCGCCGGCCCGACGAGCCGCGCCATCCGCACCGGGTCGGAGGGCTGGGGCAGAAAGCCGAGCTTCATCACCGGGTAGAAGAACTTCGCCTCGGGCACCGCGATCCTGAGATCGCAGGCAAGCGCCATGCCGAAGGCGCCGCCCGCGAGCGTGCCGTTCAGCGCCGCGACCGTGAGGCAGGGCAGCGCCGCGATCGCGCCCGAGAGCCGCTCCCAGACCGGATCGGTGGCAAGCCCCGCGCGCGCCTCGTCGAGATCGGCGCCGGCGGAGAAGACCCCGCCCTCGCCGGTCAGGACCAGCGCCCGCGCCTCCTCGCGCCCGGCCGCCTCGGCAATTGCGGCCAGTTCCGCGAGCATCGCTTTCGTCAGCGAGTTCGCCTTGTCCGGCCGCGCGATGACCGCCCGCCACAGCCCGCCGTTCTTCTCCAGCCGGATCATCCACGCCTCCGCTCACCTGATCGTGTACCTCTAGCAGCATCCCGGGGCGGAATTCCATACCGCCCCGACCCTTGACCCGGCCCGCTCGCGGGCCGATGGTACGGCCCGAAACGGGTAATGAAACGGGCAAAGACATGAGACATTGGACAGGCCGCAGCGCCGGCGCGCTGACCGCTCTTCTTCTCGGGACCACGGCGGTCCAGGCCGATGTGACCGCGGCCGAGGTCTGGCAGGGCCTCACCGACTACTACGGCGATCTCGGCCAGACCGTCACCACGGGGTCGAGCGCCATGGACGGCGACACGCTGGTGGTCACCGATGCGGTCTTCGCCTCAGAGACGCCCGAGGGCGGTACGAAGGCAACGGTTGCCGAGATCCGGCTGAAGGAGCTTGGCGACGGGCGGGTCGAGGTCACGATGTCCGAGGAGATCCCGGTCGCGATCACGGCCAAGCCGGCGACCGGCGAGGCGGTCGACATGGCGATGAAGATCACCCAATCCGGCCTCGCGATGGTCGTTTCGGGGCAGGCGACAGACATGACCTTCGATTTCACCGCCGACACGATCGGCATCCGCACCGAGCAGACGGAAGTCGAGGGCGACACCGTCCCCATGACGCTCGACGCCACCCTGACCGGCAACGCCGGCAACTACCGGATCGTCACCGAGGGCGCGCGCAACGTGACCTCGACGATGACGGCCGACAAGCTCGACTTCGCCGTCTCTGGCAAGGACCCCAAGGCTGAGACCGATTTTTCTGCCTCGGGCTCGCTCGCCGGGCTGAGCGGCACCTCGACCGCGACGATGCCGGACGCGGTCGACTTCGCCGACATGGGCGCAGCGCTGCAGGCCGGGCTGGCGATGGAGGGCACCTTCGACTACACCAGCGGCGGCTACGTCATCGACGGCAAGGACGGTGCCGACACGGTGAGCATCCAGTCCACCGGCGGCGCCGGCGCGCTCAAGTTCGCGATGTCGCGCGACGGGCTGAGCTATGGCGGCACCGGCAAGGCCGCTCAGATCGCGATCCAGGCTTCCGCCCTGCCGATTCCGGTCGATCTCTCGGTCGCCGAGACCGCGTTCGACATGAAGATGCCGGTCTCCAAGAGCGAGGAATCGCAGCCCTTCGGCCTTCTCGTGAAGCTGATCGATTTCGAGGTCTCCGAGGGGATCTGGGCGATGTTCGACCCGACGACCCAACTGCCGCGCGATCCGGCGACGCTGATCGTTGATCTCTCGGGCGCGGCGAAAGTCCTGTTCGACATCTTCGACCTGCATGAGCCGGCAGCGCCCGACGCAAGCCCCGGCGAGATCGAGTCGCTCGACATCAACGAAGTCAAGCTGTCGGCCGTCGGCGCCGAACTCACCGGTTCTGGCGCGATGACCTTCGACAACTCCGCCCCGGTACCGCAGCCGCGTGGCATGGTCGATCTGCAGCTTGTCGGCGGCAACGGTCTCATCGACAAGCTCGTGGCGATGGGCTTCGTGCCCGAGGACCAGGCGGCGGGCGCGAAGATGATGATGGGCCTCTTCGCGGTACCGTCGGGCGAGGACACGCTGACCTCGAAGATCGAGTTCAAGGAGGATGGCGGCGTCTACGCCAACGGCCAGCGCATCCAGTAACCTTGGCGGCAATGACCTAAACCTAAACCGCCCGCGCCCGCCGCGGGCGGTTTCGCCTTGGTCCCGCCGTCGTCACCAGTGGATCGTCGCCGGCGGACAATAGACCCCGTATTTCGTCTCGCGGTAGCTGCCGCCCTCCTTCGAACCGGTCGAGGTCCAGTACCGCTTGAAGTCAAGTTGCGCGTGGGCAAGCCCGCGCACCGTCACCTGTCCGAAGACCGAGACGATGATCCAGTGGGCTTTCTGCCGGTGGTTGGGCAGCGGCGTGAGTGGCGCGAGCTTCGGCAGCCAGCCGCCCCAGCGCGACTTGTCGATGTTCTGGCCGCCCTCGTCGATCGCCACGGCACTGGTGTATTGCGCGTCATGGTACTTGGGCGTGGGGTAGCCGAACGGCAACAGGCAAAGTCGCGCCGCCATCGCGACGCTGGCGAAACGGCTGGTGAGGAACCAGTCGTCGCTCCAGACCCGGTAGGCGCCATGTAGCCACGGCCGCGCGCTGCAGCTCCAGTCGCCATCGCCGAAAGGGATGTGCAGGAAATACCACTGGATCTCCATCCAGTCGAAGGAGTTGTATTCCGGAATGAACGAGAAATCGTAAAGCCCGGTGCCCTTTCCCCGGATGTCGAGAAAGAACTCCTGGCGTTCGGAATAGCCGGCCATCGTCCATGCATCCGGATTGGATGAGGCCTCGGCCGTGAAGCCGGCGATCGTATCCCGGTTCCGACCCACCGCGACGACGGCATAGGGATGCGCCGGCACCGTGCCGAGAGCGGGCACCGCCCTCAGCCCGAAACCGGGATCGTCGCTCTGCCGAGCCTGCCCGTCGAGGCGTGCGCCGGCATGCTGAAGATAGGCGGTCTCCTCGGCTTCGGCCTGCATCGCCAGTTCCTCATGCGTCAACCCGAGTTTTTTCAGCACGTCGCGGTCGAGCACCTTCCGTCGCGCCTCCAGCCAGGCCGTGCGGATCTCGGCGTCGCGTCCCTCCGCATGCTCGGCCTCGACCGCACCACTCACCAACCGCCGCGCCGCGGTGAAGCCCGCATATAGCTCTTCCGGCGAGAACCCCGACAAACTGTGCTGATCCATGATCCGCCCTTCGCTCTGCGGCCCCCTGCCGGACCCGCGTGTTCAAAGTAGCGGTCCGTCCAGCCGCCGCATTGACGGTGGTCAGCCCCGCACCATCGCGCCCTTGCGCGTGATCCCGGCCCGGACTACCTCCTAGGAAACGTTCCGCGACACAGGATCCGACCGCATGACCGACCGGCTCGCCCCCCTGACCGAGGCCCTCCTCGCCGCCGCCACCAAGGCTGGCGCCGAGGCCGCCGACGCGATCGCCGTCGACGGCACCGCGCTCTCCGTCGACGTGCGCGGCGGGCGGCTCGAACAGGCCGAAAGGGCCGAGGGGATCGAGATCGGCCTCCGCGTCCTGATCGGCAAGCGCCAGGCCTGCGTCTCGGCCTCCGACATCTCCGAACGGACCATCGCCGAGATGGCCTCGCGCGCCGTCGCGATGGCCCGCGAGGCGCCCGAGGATCCGAGCCTCGGCCTCGCCGATCCGGGCGAGCTTGCGTCCGCCTGGGATCTCGCGGCGCTCGACCTCGCCGACCCCGCCGCCGAACCCGCCGCCGCCATGCTCGAGGACGATGCCCGCCGCGCCGAGGCAGCCGCCCTCGCCGTCAAGGGCGTGAGCCAGGTCCAGTCGGCCTCGGCGAGCTATTCGCACCGCCGCCTGCACCTTGCCGCGACGAACGGCTTCGCCGGGGGCTACGCGCGGACGTCGCGCTCGACCTCCGCCGTCGCCATCACCGGCGAGGGGCTGAAGATGGAGCGCGACTGGGCCGCCGAATCCCGCGTCTATCAGTCCGACCTGCCAAGCCCGGAGGAGATCGGGCGGCTCGCCGGCGAGCGGGCGGTGGCGCGCGCAGGCGCGCGAAAGCCGAAGACCGGCGCCTATCCGGTCGTCTTCGACGAACGCATCTCGGCCGGGCTGATCGGCCATCTCCTCGGCGCGATCAACGGCAGCGCGATCGTGCGCGGCGCTTCCTGGCTCCGCGACGCGATGGGTGAACAGGTCCTGCCCCGTGGCCTCTCGGTCTTCGAGAACCCGCACCGCCCGCGCATCACCGGCTCCCGCCCCTTCGACGCCGAAGGGCTGCCGACCGAAGCCCGCGACATCGTCCGCGACGGCGTGCTGCAGACCTGGACGCTCGACCTTGGCACCGCCCGCCGGCTTGGCCTTAAATCCACCGCCTCGGCCTCGCGCGGCACCTCCTCGCCGCCCTCGCCCTCGGCCTCCAACATCGCACTGACCCAAGGCGACAAGAGCCGCGACCAGCTCCTCGAGGAGATCGGCACCGGCCTTCTCGTCACCTCGATGATCGGCTCCTCGATCAACCCCACGACCGGCGACTATTCGCGCGGCGCCTCGGGATTCTGGTTCGAGAACGGTCAGCTCGCCTACCCGGTGAACGAATGCACCATCGCCGGCAACCTGCGCGAGATGCTGCTCAGGATCACCCCCGCGAACGACGCCCGCGCCCATCTCAGCCATGTCGTCCCCTCGCTCCTCGTCGAAGGGCTCACCCTTGCCGGCGAGTGACCTCGACCTCCTGACCGAGGCGGCGCGCGCCGCCGGCGCGATCGCCCGGCGCTTCTTCCGCGCCTCGCCCGGCATCTGGCACAAGCCCGGCGGCGCCGGCCCGGTGACGGAGGCCGACCTCGAGGTGAACCGGATGCTCCATGCCGAGCTCGGCGCCGCCCGCCCCGGGTACGGCTGGCTGAGCGAGGAGACCCCCGACGACCCCGCCCGGCTCGGCACCGAACGCACCTTCATCATCGACCCGATCGACGGCACCCGCGCCTTCATCGAAGGCGACACGAGCTTCGCCCATTCACTCGCCGTGGCCGAAGACGGCCGGATCACCGCCGCCGTCGTCTACCTGCCGATGAAGGACATGCTATACGCCGCAACCGTTGCGGGCCCGGCGACGCTGAACGGCACCCCGATCCGTGCCTCCGTGAAGACCGGGGCCGAAGGCGCCACGCTCCTCACGGCGAAGCCGAACCTCGCCTCCGAGCACTGGAAGGACGGTACCCCGCCGCCCTTTCAGCGCAAGTTCCGCGCTTCGCTGGCCTGGCGGCTCTGCCTCGTCGCCGAAGGCCGTTATGACGCGATGCTGACGCTCCGGCCGAGCTGGGAATGGGACATCGCCGCGGGCGACCTGATCGCGCGGCAGGCGGGCGCCACGGTGACCGACCGTAAGGGCCTGCCGCTCCGCTTCAACGCCGCCGATCCCCGCACCGCCGGCGTCATCGCCGCACCGGCCCCGCTCTGGACGACACTCCGCGGCGCCCTCAACGCCTGAGCACCCGGTCCGTCTTTCATCCCGCCGAAACATCCTCGGAGGGAGATTGCCCGTTCCGGGCAATCCGGGGTGGCAGACGCCCCCGCCCTGCCCGCAAGCCGCCTTGAGGCGCCCCGCCCCTTGGCATAGGGTGGCGCGCGAAACCCAACCCCAAGCCCCGGAGCCCCCCATGACCCAGCGCCTGCATCTCGTTTTCGGCGGCGAGCTGGTGGACCCGACCAAGACCGTCTTCAGGGATCCCGAGCGGATCCACGTCGTGGGCGTCTTCCCCGACTACCAATCCGCCTACAACGCCTGGAAGGCCGAAGCCCAGCGCACCGTAGACGACGCCCATACCCGCTACTTCATCGCCCATATCCACCGCCTGCGGGACGAGGCGACGGCGGCCAGCCCGACCGAGGAACTCGGCCTCTGAGCCCTCGCCGGCATGGGACGCTCACTCGCCCTCGCGCTCTACCTCCTGACGGCGTCCCGCGCCGCGCCGGGCGAGGCGCCAACGCGCGCGCCGCGCCCCGACGGCCACCTCGCCTGGCTACATGTCGGCCGTGGCGCCAACCTGCGCAGCCTCGCCCAGTTGACCCAGCGGTTGCAGCGCGCCCGGCCGAAGCTCCGGCACCTCGTCACCGGCGAAGGACGGACACCGCCCGACCTCACCGGCTTTCCGGCCAACACCCGCTCCGACCTGCTGCCGCCCGACCGGTTACCAGCGCTCAGGCCCTTCCTCGACCACTGGCGCCCCGATCTCGCGATCCTCACCGGCGCCAGCCTGCCGCCCGCGCTGATCACCGAGGCCGCGGCACGTGCGATCCCGCTCATCCTCGCCGACATCCGCCTGACCCCGCAATCGGCGGCCGCCTGGCGCTGGCGGCCCGGCATGGCGGCCTCGCTTCTCGCCCGCTTCACCCGGATCCTCGCCCAGGACGCCGAGACCGCGGCCCGGCTCCGCGCCCTCGGCGGCCGGCGCCTGCCCGTCGACGTGGCCGGCCGGATCGAGGAAACCACCGATCCGCTACCTGGCAACGAGGCCGAGCGCGCCGCCCTCGCAGACCTCCTCCAGACCCGCCCGGTCTGGCTCGCCGTGGCCTGCCCGCAGGCCGAGGAGGAGGCGGTCATCGCCGCCCAGGCCCATGCGATGCGGCTGGCGCACCGCATGCTCCTGATCCTCGTCCCGTCGGAACCCGACCGCGCCCCGGCACTGGCCGATAGGATTGCCCGCGAAGGCTGGATCACCGCGATACGGTCGCGCGAAGAGGAACCCGACCCTGAGGTCCAGGTCTTCATCGCCGACAGCGAGGAGGAGCTCGGCCTCTGGTACCGGCTCGCGCCGGTAACTTTCATGGGCGGCACGCTTGGCGAGGGCGGGGCGAGCCGCAACCCGTTCGAACCGGCGGCACTGGGCTCGGCGATCCTGCACGGCCCCCATCCCGGCCCCTACCCCCATGCCTATGCCCGCCTCGCCGAGGCCCGCGCCGCCCGCCGCATCGCCACGCCCGAGGCTCTTGCCGCCGCGGTCGGCGACCTGATCGCACCCGACAAGGCGGCGGTCTTGGCTCACAATGCCTGGGCCGCCTCCTCCGGTGGCGCCGAGGTGGCCGAGCGCGTGGTGCAGCTTGCGCTGGCAACACTCGACGCCCGGCAAAAGCCGGAGACGCCCTGATGCGCGCGCCCGGATTCTGGCACGGCGATCCCGCCCGCCCGGCCTGGCAGGCCCGGCTCCTCGCCCCGCTCGGGCGGCTCTACGCCGCCGCCACCGCGCGCCGCCTCGCCGCCGGCTCGGCCGGCGCCGCCGATCCCGGCGTGCCGGTGATCTGCGTCGGCAACCTCAATGCCGGCGGTACCGGCAAGACGCCGACGGTAATTGCGCTCGCCCAGCGGCTCGCGGGGCGCGGCCTAACCGCCCATGTCGTGAGCCGCGGTCACGGCGGCCGCCTCGCCGGGCCAGTCCGCGTCGACGAGCGTCGCCACACCGCCACCGACTGCGGTGACGAACCCCTTCTGCTGGCGGGCTTCACCCCGACCTGGATCGCCCGCGACCGGGCTGCCGGTGCCCGCGCCGCCGTGAAAGCCGGCGCCGAGGTCATCCTGCTCGACGACGGATTCCAGAACCCCACCCTCGCCAAGCACCTCTCGATTGTCGTCGTCGATGCGGCGAAGGGCTTCGGCAACGGGCGTTGCCTGCCCGCCGGCCCCTTGCGCGAACCGGTCGCGACCGGTCTTTCCCGTGCCGACTTCCTGCTCTCGATCGGTCCCTCCGCCGCGCAGCAGAGCTTCGCCGCGACCTGGGGCCACGCGATCAGGGTCCCACACCTGACCGGCCAGCTCGCGCCGCTCCGGACCGGGATGGACTGGCCCGGCCTCAGGGTCCTCGCCTTCGCCGGCATCGGCCACCCCGAGAAGTTCTTTGCCACGCTCGAAACCCTCGGCGCCGAGATCGCCCGCGCCGAACCCTTCGACGACCACCAGCCCCTCAGCCCCGCGCTGCTGCGCCGGCTCGAGGCCGATGCCCTGGCGCTCGACGCCCAGCTCGTCACCACCGAGAAGGATGCCGTGCGCCTGCCGCCCGACTTCCGGCCCAAGGTGCTGACCCTCCCGGTCCGGCTTGACCTCGACGACTGGTCGCCGCTCGACGCGGCACTCGACCGGCTGCTGCCGCGCCGCTGACCCGCCCGGATTTGGCGAGGGGCCGCATCCGGGGTATCCTGCCTTCGCACATGGAGGCCGCCATGAAACCGACCGCCCTTGTCCCCGCCTTCCTCATCGCCGCGCTTCCGGCCCTGGCCTGGGAGACCGAACAGACGCCCGATTCCGCTCGCACCTGGCAGTCCGTGAGCGGCCTTGCCGCCGAGTTCGGCTGCCGTCGCGGCCAGCAGGGCTATCTCGATTTCCGCCTGACCGACGCAGCCGGCGGCGGCCGCTTCGCCGGCATCCGCTCGCTGATGCTCTGGATCGAGCTCGCCGATGGCCGCACCGCCCGCTACCCTGTCGATGTGGCCATCGCGGGTCCGTCCCTCATCGGCCGTTTCTATGTCTCGGCCGAGATCCTCGACCACTTCCAGAATGGCACCGCGATGATCATCGACAGCGCGCTGCCACGGCAGGAATTTCTGCGCACCGACATGAAGGGCACCGGCGCCGCCCGCCTCGCCTTCCGCGAACGCTGCGGCCTCTGATCTTCATCTTGCCGGAAGTATCCTCCGGGGGTCCGGGGGTGGAAAACCCCCGGCGCCGCCGCCCTCAGCCGCGACCGGACTTCACTTCCGCGTCATGCTCGCCAAGCATCGGCGACGGCCGCTCGAGCGCGAGCTCGGAGCCTGAGAACCGGAACGGCGAACGCACGCCCGGCACGCCGTCCAGCTCCACCCGCATCCCCCGCGCGACGACCTGGGGATCGGCGAAGACCTCGCCCATGTCGTTGATCGGCCCCGCCGGCACGCCCTCGGCCTCGCAGGCGGAGAGCAGATCGGCCTTCTGCCACGACACCGTCTTCTCTGTGATCAGCCGCGTCAGTTCCGCCCGGTTGGCGATCCGGTCGGCATTGGTGCGGTAGTCCGGCGCCTCGGCCAGCGCATCGAGCCCGAGGATCCGGCAGAGCCGCCGGTACTGGCCGTCATTGCCGGTGGCGATGATGATCCAGCCATCGGCGCAGTCGAAGACCGAATAGGGCACGATGTTGGGATGTGCATTGCCCATCCGCATCGGCGGCGTGCCGGAGGCGAGGTAGTTCATCGCCTGGTTGGCCATCACGCTCGTCGCCACGTCGAGCAGCGCCATGTCGATCTGCTGGCCCTCGCCGGTCCGCCCCCGCTGGTGCACCGCGGCGAGGATCGCCGCCACGGCATAGATGCCGGTAAAGACATCTGTGACCGCGACGCCCACCTTCTGTGGCTGGCCATCGGGCTCGCCGGTGATGCTCATCAGCCCCGACATGCCCTGGATGATGTAGTCGTAACCCGCCCTGTGGGCATAGGGTCCGTCCTGCCCGAACCCGGTGATCGAGCAATAGATGAGCCGCGGATTGACCGCCCGCAGGCTCTCGTAGTCGAGCCCGTATTTCTTCAGCCCGCCGACCTTGAAGTTCTCGATCAGGATATCGGCGTCCTTCACCAGATCGCGGACGAAGGCCTGCCCTTCGGGCGTGCGAAAATCGGCCGTCACCGATTTCTTGCCGCGGTTCGCGGCGTGGAAATAGGCGGCCGTCCGATCGCCCTCGCGCTCGATGAAGGGCGGTCCCCATTGGCGGGTGTCGT
The DNA here is from genome assembly GCF_025673475.1 of Albidovulum salinarum. Classification (NCBI taxonomy): domain Bacteria; kingdom Pseudomonadati; phylum Pseudomonadota; class Alphaproteobacteria; order Rhodobacterales; family Paracoccaceae; genus Albidovulum; species Albidovulum salinarum. Next base: position 217,353 of record NZ_JAOVQO010000006.1, read on the forward strand.
CGCCCTCGGGCGCCTCCACCTTGATCACCTCAGCGCCGAGATCGGCGAGCGTCTGGCCGGCCCAGGGACCGGCCAGAATCCGCGCGAGCTCGACGACCTTCAGCCCCTGAAGCGGCGCCATCGGCTCAGTTCGCGAGCTTTTCGTCGAGGATCTTGGCGAAATCCTCGTAGGACATGTTGGAATACTTCTGACCGTCGATCACGAAGGAGGGCGTGGAGTTGATCTCGTCCTTCGTGGCATTGTCCTGGTAGGTCGCGACCATGGCCTGAGCCATGTCGTTGTCGTTGAGGCAGGCTTCGAGCGCCTCCGCCCCGATCCCTGCCTTCAGCCCGACCTTGCGCAGGTTCTCGGCTATCCCGGCCGCTTCCCCGGGGGCGAGCCACTCCTTCTGCTGATCGAAAAGCATGTCGGCGATGCCGAAATACTTCTCCGCGCCGCCGCAGCGCGCCACCATACCCGCCCAGAGCCCGAACTTGTCGAAATAGACCTCGCGGTAGACGAAGCGGACCTTGCCGGTGTCGATGTAGTTGGCCTTGAGCTGGTCGAAGACGGTCTCGTGGAAATTCGCGCAATGCGGACAGGTGAAGGAGGCATATTCGATCACCTCGACCGGCGCCTCGGCCTCACCCAGCACCATGTCGGGCACGAGCGCGGCCTGCGAGCTTGCGGTGGCCTCCTGCGCGACGGCGGCGGTCGAGAAGGTGGTGACGTTGGCCTCGGGCGCGGAGGCGGACCGGGTCATCCAGAAGGCGCCGCCCGCGGCAGCGGCGAGCGCCACGGCGCCGGCAATCAGATAGGTCTTCGACATGGGATCAGCCTTTCCTCTTTCCGGGCCGAGATAAGACCTTTTCGCCCAGAGCTTCAAGCGCCGCCCGGAGCGTCGGGTCGCCGATCTCACCGGAAAGTGTACGCGCCGCGGCCACGCATCCTGGATCGGGCGGCGCGGGCGGCGCCTTCGGTGCGGGGCGGAACGCGACCTGGCCCTCGGCAAACCCCGTGGGCGCGGTCTGGGTGATCACCACCTTGGAGATCGCGTTGTAGCCGTAGCAGGCATTCACCCGCTCGCGGATCTTCGGAAGCTGCATCTGCAGGACCGGCGCGGCGGCGCCCGTCGTCAGGAGCGTCAGCGTCGCCCCGATCCCCTCACGCCCGTAGCCGATCTTGACCGGCAAGGCCATCGCCGCGATCTCCTCGCCCACGACCTCGGCCCAATGGGTGAGAAGCCGCGACACCGCGAAGCCGCGCGATTCGCCGGCCACGCGGATCCGCTCCTTGAGAAGCCGCGCCGCCGACTGAAAGCCGCGCCCGCGCCGATCCGGAGTCGCAACGCTCATCCCTGTCCTTTCCCGTGCCCGTCGCTATTCTAGGCGCAGGGCGCGGGCTTGCCCACCGGATTGACGGCAACAGGAGAGAAAACTTGCGCGACGAGGAAATCAGCGCGGCCCTTCTGGCCTGGTACGACGGCCATGCCCGCGTGCTGCCGTGGCGCACCGGCCCGGCGGAGCGCCGCGCCGGCCACCGCCCCGATCCCTACCGTGTCTGGCTCTCCGAGGTCATGCTCCAGCAGACGACCGTGGCCGCCGTGCGCGACTATTTCCACCGCTTCACCAGCCGCTGGCCCGATGTCGCGGCGCTCGCCGCCGCCGACGACGGTGAAGTCATGGCCGAATGGGCGGGGCTCGGCTATTACGCCCGCGCCCGCAACCTCCTGAAATGCGCCCGCGCCGTTGTGGCGGACCACGATGGCCGCTTCCCCGAGACGAGCGCCGCGCTCCTCACCCTGCCCGGCATCGGCCCCTATACCGCCGCCGCCATCGCCGCGATCGCCTGCGACGAGCCCGCGACCGTCGTCGACGGCAATGTCGAACGCGTCACCGCCCGTCTCTTTGCCGTCGAAACCCCGCTTCCCAACGCGAAGCCCGAGCTGACCGCGCTTGCCCGCCGCCTGACGCCGGAGACGCGCCCCGGCGACCGCGCCCAGGCAATGATGGATCTCGGAGCCACGATCTGCACCCCGAGAAACCCTGCCTGCGGCATCTGCCCGCTCCGCTCCTTCTGCGCAGGGCACGCCTCAGGCATTGCGACCGAGCTGCCCCGCAAGCTTGCCAAGAAACCGAAACCCACCCGTTTCGGCATCGCCTATGTCGGCACCCGCGAGGATGGCGCGGCACTCCTCGAACGTCGGCCCGAGCGCGGCCTTCTCGGCGGCACGCTCGGCTGGCCCGGCAGCGCCTGGACCGAGGCCACGCCCGCCCCCGCCCCGCCCGCCGCCGCCGACTGGCGGGAGAGCCCGGGCGCGGTGCGCCACACCTTCACCCATTTCCACCTCGTCCTCACCGTCCTGACCGCCCGCCTGCCCGCCGGCTCCAATCCCGAGCGAGGCCATTTCGTCTCCCGCGACAACTTCCGCCCCGGCGACCTGCCAACCGTCATGCGCAAGGTCCATGACCTCGCGTCCCGCGCGCTTCTGACCGATTGAGCCGCCCCGCGCCCGCCCCTAGACTGCCGGCGATGACAGCGAGCGGAACACCCATGTCGCAACCGATCTCCCGCTTCACTTCGGCGGCGCCGTTCTGGCTGTCGCTCGTCCTCGTGCCGCTCGCCGCGACCGGCGCGGGGATCGGCGGCTGGACCGTCTGGCTGTTGCCGATCTACGGCTGGATCGGCACCACGATCCTCGACCTGCTCGCCGGAAACGAGACCCGCACCCCGGATCCCGACACGCCCGAGGCCGATCTCTTCTGGTACCGCCTGATCACGATGATCTGGTTCCCGATACAGGCGGCCACGCTCTACGGCCTCATCTGGTACGTCACCCGCGCGGATCACCTCGCCACATGGGAAAAGATCGCGCTCTTCTTCGGTCTTGGCGTGATCTCGGGCTCGATCGGCATCACCTATGCCCATGAGCTCATGCACCAGAAGAACCGGCTCGAACGCTGGCTCGGCGACCTCCTCCTTGCCACCGTACTCTACAGCCATTTCCGGACCGAGCACCTCCTCGTCCATCACCGCTATGTCGGCACCCCCCGCGACGCGGTCACGGCGCGCTACAACGAGGGCTTCCACCGCGCCTTCTTCCGGGTGCTGAAGGACGGTCCCGGCTCCGCCTGGCGGGCGGAGAGGCAGCTTCTGTCCCGCGCCGGCCGCACGGTGCTGCACCCGTCGAACCCGTTCTGGCGCTACGGCGCGCTGCAGCTCGCCGCCCTCGCGCTCGCCTATGCGGTGGGTGGCTGGGCGGGGCTCGCGCTCTTCGCATGGCAGGCCTTTGTCGCGGTCTGGCAGCTCGAACTTGTCAACTATGTCGAGCATTACGGCCTGACCCGCCGCCACCTCGGCGAGAGCAAGTACGAGCGCGTCCTGCCGCGCCACTCCTGGAATGCCGACCACAAGGTCACCAACTGGATGTTGATCAACCTGCAGCGCCATTCAGACCACCACTACAAGCCCGACCGCCGCTTCCCGCTGCTCCAGACCTACGGCGCCGACGAAGCTCCGCAGCTTCCCTTCGGCTACCCGGCGATGACAGCGCTGGCGATGGTTCCGCCGCTCTGGCGCAGACGCATGAACCCGCGCGTCCGGGCCTGGCGCAAGACCTACTATCCCGACATAACCGATTGGTCCGACTACAATTCCGGCCGCCTGCCGATGCCCTCGGGCGCGAGCTGACGCGCGCCGTCAGCGGGCTTCCGCGTGTCCGAACTGGTGGTCGTAGAGGGTTCGGAAGAGGCCGTCCCTGGCGAGGAGGCTGTCCGGGGCGCCCTCTTCGTCGACCTGGCCGTCCTTGATCACGACGATGCGGTCGGCGCTCATCACGGTCGAGAGCCGGTGCGCGATGACGATCGTGGTGCGGCCCTCGGTCAGCCGGCCGAGCGCCTGCTGCACCAGGAACTCCG